>JALONX010000015.1 GCA_025454695.1 Chloroflexaceae bacterium | reverse complement strand
CCATGTGAAACAGCACATCCACCCCTTGCAAGGTCGTGTGCCATTTTTGCACGTCGGAAAGGTCGCCCGGCACCAGCTCCACTGGCGCGGGCAAGGCCGCCGCATAGGGTTGCCGTACCAGCGCCCGCACGCGGTAGCCGTGATCCAGCAGCTGCCCCACCAGCGCCGGGCCAACCGCCCCCGTCGCCCCGGTGACAAACGCCAGCGGGCTATTGTTGTCAGCCTTCATCGCTATTTTTTGACAGGATTAACGGGATTGACAGGATTTGTGGTTGCGTAACCTTATGCGTTAATCCTGTTCATCCCATTAATCCTGTCTCGTGTTTTTAGACTCAGATTTCCTGAGTACAACCGCGTGATCAGCTCGTCGTATTTCTATACCACTGCCCGCTGCGGTAAAAGCACAGCGTCTACAAATACTTCTGTTGCAGATTGGTTAATGGTCTGTAAAAAAAGTCTTTTTGTATTTCTCATCGCCTCAGCCACCGAATGAATTCGGCGTCTGGCAGGCCAAAACACGCTGATGAGTTTTAAGAAATTAAACGGGTATATTTGCTGGTCGTAGCCCTAAAGGGCGCGGCTTGAAGCTGCGAAGCCCACCTGCGCGGGCTATACCGGATTTAATTTTTAATCTTCATAAGCGTGTTGCTTTAGAAACACAAGAAAACTTCGTTGCCAGAGTAGTTAATCCTCTGAATTTTTATAAAAAATCCTGTTAATCCTGTTAATCCTGTCTCGTGTTTTTAGACTCGGTTTTCCTAAACACAGCCGCGTGATCAGCTCGTCGTACTGGCGGGCGACCGCCTGCCGCGAATGGTGGGCCACCACGTAGGTGCGCCCGGCCCGGCCCTGCTGGCTGAGCGAGTCGCGCCCGTGGTAGGCCGCACTCACTGCCTGCACCAGGGCGGCGCTGTCGTCGGGGGGTACGGCCCAGCCGCAGCCCGCCTGTCCCACCACCCAGGCCAGTTCCGACTCAGCGTCGGCAGAGGCGATCACCGGGCGACCTGCTGCCATAATGGTGTAAATTTTGGAAGGGAAGGTCTCCTGGGCCGTGCCCCGTTTCAGCGGCACCAGGCACACATCGCTGCTGGCGTAGATCTGCGGCACCACCGAGCGGGGCTGATAGGGCAACAGCAGCACATTCGGCAGCCCTTGCGCCCGCAGCTGCTCTTCCAGCCAGGCCCGCCGCGCCCCGTCGCCCACCACCACAAAGCGCACGGCTGGCAGGTGCCGCAGCTGCCGCGCCGCCGCCAGAATCGTTTCAAAGCCTTGAGTCAGGCCGATGTTGCCGGCATACAGCACCACAAACGTGTCGTCCAGGCCGTGGCTGTGGGCAAATTCGTTCTGGCGCGAACCAGGCTGCATGAAGTCGGTGTCCACAAAATTGGGAATGACCTGGAGCTTCTCCGGCGGCACGCCCTTGGCCAGCAGGCGGCGGCGGAACCATTCGGAGATCACCGTCACCACCCGTGCGCGCCCGTAGACAAAGCGTTCCAGCCCTTCCAGTGCCCGAATCATGCGGCGGTTTTTTAGCACCCCCAGACTCACGGCCACGTCGGGGTAAATCTCCTGCACGTTGTAGATAAACGGCACTCCACGGGCCAGGGCCAGCAGCCAGGCGCTCACGCCAATCGTCAGTGGCGGTGAGGGGGCCAGCACCACGTCGTAGCGGCCTGTGGCCACCAGCCCGGCCATCGTGCTGACGGCGTGAAAGCGCATGTAGTCAAGCATTCTGGCCCCCACCCGGCTGCCCTTCACCGGGATGGCCGCGTGGTACACCGGCATGTCGCCGCACGCGCTGCGCTGGAGCAACGACCCCCAGTAGGGCCGCAGCGGCTGTCGTGCGCGGGCCTCCGGCTCCAGGTTGTAGTGGGGCGTCGTTGTCAGCACCGTCAGTTCGTGACCACAGGCTTGCAGCTCCTGGGCCAGTTCTGTCATCAGCACAGCGGTCGAAACGCCATCAGGGGCGAAGACCAGCGAAAGCAGCAGCACACGGGCCATGAGATTACCAACCTTTTCCGCTATGCTTTATCCGCAGATTACACAGATTACGCAGATTGACTCGTCTGTTTTTGTGTGAAATCTGTGTAATCTGCGTAATCTGTGGATTGTTATGAACCATGTGCCTGGCTTTGCGCCTGCACAACGCTGGTCGCATTACGATCCTTCTGACGGGCTTCCCAGATTTTGGCGTCCACATAAAAGCGGTACCAGAAGCCATGCAAGACGTGATAGATCAGCCCTTGCGTGCCGTCGAGAAAACCCAGTAACACGATATACCGCACCAGAAAATAGAGTAGCGGACGTAGAAAGGGCGGCACCAGACCATAGACTCTTTCCCGTAGCCAGCGTCGCCGCTCGATGGGCGTGCCGAAGAGCCGGGCCTGCACCCGCCGCTCGTTGGCCTGCTGCTCGGCCTGCCGCCGGAAATATTCGCGGGTCTCGGCGCTGGCCCAGCGTTCGTGGCTGCGCGTCCAGGCTCCCAGGTCGGTGGTAATGTTGTCGTTCAGGTCGCCCGCGAGCCTGGCCACTGGCCCCACCACCCGAAAATGCTGGTCATACTCCCGGTCTTCGCAGTGGCCGTGCTGGCGGCGGTAGAGCCGCATGTGGTAGGTTGGGTACAGCCCGCCGTGGCGAATCCAGCGGCCCAAAAAAATGGTGCGCCGGTTGATCAGAAAGCCGTTGATGCCGCGTATATCGCCCGCAAAGGCCCGGCGTAGCCCCTGTTCCAGTTCGGGCGAAACCCACTCGCTGGCGTCCAGGTGCAACACCCACTCGTAGCCCAGGGGCAGTTCGGTTTGCGCCCAGTTGCGCTGCTGGGCATAATTCACAAACGGGTGGTGAAAGATGCGGCTGGTGTAGCGGCGGGCAATGTCCAGTGTGCAGTCACTGCTGCCTGAGTCCACCAGCCAGATTTCGCCCGCCCAGTTTGCCACACTTGCGAGGCAGCGCTCAATGTTCTGCTCCTCGTTAAACGTCAGCACAATGACGGCGATGGGGAGGCGGTTGCTCATTGCGTGGCTCCTTTGATCTGTGTGAGATAACGGAACGCAGCCACCCCAAACACAACATAACTGGCCAGCAACGTCACATCCATCAATGGCAAATACATGTAATTCAATGGCAGATCAAGATAGGAGCGGACTTCGGAACGAAAATAGACACTAATCTGGACATTTGCTAACAAGTTTACCCACGCAAAGGCGAGAAACACCATTCCCTGCTGTCGCTGTAAAACACATAATGCCGTCAGCGGTGCAAGCCAGAACATCAGGTAATATGTCCAGCCCAGGCCGGTAACGAGGCTAAACACGACCCAGACCAGCACCCAGCTGCCTAAAAAACGGCTGATAATGGTGCGGCAATCAGCGGGGCGGCCCCCGTCGCGGCGGCTGAACCAGACCCAGAGGGCCAGGCCAACTGCCCACGTTGCCAGCAGCATCAGCAGCGAATAATTGCGCGATGCCTGGGGAATGAGTCCGCCCGTCAACCCGTGCAACAACATCCAGATGGAAGGGGCAGCGTGGGTAACGCCGCCAGGCCCAACCGCCCCGCTGGTAAATGCCAGAACGTTTGGACCCATGGCGAACAGCAGTGGCAACACACACAGGCCTGCCACTATGCTCCCAAGCGAAAAGGTCACTTTATTGGGCGCAAGGGCAAAAATCAGCGGCAATGGCACGATAAACGAAAGCTTGGTGGCAAAAAACCCAACGCCAAGTGTCGCGCCCGCCCAGAAGCTCCGCCGAGCCAGGTGAACCGTCACCAGCATCAGGAGTGCGGCAGCGGCAAACACCAGCACCCAGGTATCTTGCCTACCGGCCAGGGTTGACCACCAGAGGGCCAATGGTGAACACAAATAGATCACGCCAAATAGCTTCAGTTCTTTTTCAGATAAAATCTGTGCCACTAGCCGAAAGATCAGCACGAATGATGCAATTTCCATTGCCGAAAGAAGCATAACCATCTGCAATGGCGTTTGCGCAATAACCATCACATAGTAGAAAAGCGGGTTGTATGGTGTTTCAAATGGGCTGCCAAAGTCGCGGAACGGGAGCATGCCGCTCTGCATACGTTGAATATTGGCCCAGTAGCCAGCATTATCGCCTGAGAGAAAATCGGGCAATCCGATGTATGCAACTACAATCGTGCCCAGGCGTGAGGCAATCAATAGCGCAAGGCCGTAGGCGGGCCATCGGTGCGGCAGCAGAGCATGCCAACGCTCAACAGTAAGCCAGGCAGTTACCATTAGCGCCGTCATACTGATCGCGAGCGCGACTTTTATCAGAATTACGAGCATGCTGTCGCCTGTTCAAGTTTAACCGTGTTCCGTCGTTTCCAACACCCCGCTCCGCTGCCCGACCTGCGCCCGCCCCAACACCTGCTCATACAGCTGCACCACGTTTGCCGCCATCGCTTCCATGGAAAAGCGTCCGAAGGCCAGTTGTCGCCCGTTCTCGCCCATGCGCTGCCGTTGCGGGTGGTTCAGCAGCTTGACCAACGCCTCGGCCAGCGGCTCCACCGCACACGGCGCAACTAGCCCGGCCTCGGCCTCCACCACATCGGGCCAGATGCCGACCTGGTCGGACAGCACCACCGGCAGCCCCGCCGCCAGTGCTTCCAGCGCGGCATTGCCAAAACTGTCGGAGCGAGAGGGCAGCACAAACGCATCGCAAGCCGCTAGCGCCGCCAGCTTCTCCTCGCCTTCCAGAAAGCCAGCGAAGACTACGTCGTTCTGGAGTCCCAGTTGCTGAATTTCGCTGCGCATCCAGGCTTCATATTCCGGCGTGCCACTGCCCACCAGCACCAGCGCCACCTCGGGCCGCTGCTGCCGCAGCCGGGCAACAGCGGGCAGCAGCAGGTCAATGCCCTTCACCCGGTCGAAGCGCGACAGAAACAGCAGCAGCGTGCGCCCGGCCAGGGCCGGAAAGCGCGAACGGAACAGACTCGCTGGCGGTAATTGGCGAAAGGCCGACAGATCAAGGCCGTTGGGCACAATCACGCTGGGGGCGCGCAGCTTCAGGTCAGCCGCCTCGCGCCGCTCCCGCTCGCTACTGAACTGCACCGCGGCCGCGTGTTGCAGAATGTGCCGCTCGATCAGCTGGAAGGAGATTTTTTTGGCCCAGGGCCGCCGCTGCTGCCGCCCCCAGCGACTCAGAATGCCCAGTGGACGCACGATGTAGGGCACGCGGGCGCGGGCTGCAAACAGGGCCGCTGGCACCGAGGCATAGGAAAACACCGCGTGAATATGCACCAGATCATAATCACCACTGTGCCGGGCCAGCCAGCGCGTCAGCGGCCACGACGCGGTGTAGAGCTTCGTTTGGCGGCGGAAGTGGCGGTAGACCACGCCATCATGCAGCTGTGGCGTTTCCAGCGGCACCGCCAGGTGGCCGGGGCCATGGTCGTCGGTGGTGGCCACATGCACCGTAAGGCCAGCCTGCACCAGCCCCCGGCCCAGCACCCGGATGGTGACGCTCGGTCCGCCCCGCAGCAGGCTCACCGATGGAATGACATGGAGAACGCGGAATGACATAGCTTTCATGATGCGTAATGCGTAATGCGTAATGCGTAATGCGGACTTTAGCCCGCGTAATGCGTAATGCGTAATGCGGACTTTAGCCTGCGTAATGCGTAATGCGTGAAACATAATCCGTCATTCAGCACTCAGTATGAAGGCTGGTTCTTGGTTCTTGGTTCTTGGTTCTCGGTTCCTGGTTCTCGGTTTTTCCCTCACTGCTTTCGCGTGCGGCCCGCTGAATCTCGTCAACGGTGCGTTCGACGTTGTAGTGCTGCTCGATGGTGGCGCGAGCGCGGTGGGCCATGGCCTGGCGCTGCTCCGGGGCCATGTGCCAGGCGCTGGCAATCGCCTCGGCCAGGGCCGCTGGCTCGTTTGGCGGCACCAGCAGGCCGTTCACCCCGTGCTGCACCAGTTCAGGAATACCGCTCACTGTGGTGCTGACCACTGGCACGCCCATTGCCATCGCTTCCATCAGCGCCACCGGAATGCCGTCTAGCTGCTCGCCGTTGCCCGCTGGGCAGGCCGCCAGCACAAACAGCCCGGCCTGCTTGAGTTGTTCTACCACCAGCGCCGACGCAACGCCGCCGAGAAACCGCACATGCTCGTTAAGCTGCAAGCTAGCCCGCAGTGCTTCGAGCGCCGCCAGTTCTGGCCCCTCGCCCGCCACCGTGAGCGTGAAGCGATGGTTCTGGTCACGCAGTCGGGCGCAGGCGTGCAGCAGCGTTTCAATTCCCTTCATCGGCACCAGCCGCCCCACACACAGCAGTTGCTCGGGCTGGCGCGGCCCATTGCAAAAGGGAAACTCGGCCAGCTTGATGCCAACCCGAACCACTCGCAGCCGCTCCCAGTTCAAGTCGGCGTAGCGTTCCTGCATGTAGCGTCGGTTATAGTCGGAGATCGTCCAGACCTCGCTGGCCGTGTCAAGAAACACGGGCAGGCCCGCCGGGCGTTTCCACACATCGGCGGCGTGCATAATGACGATGTAGGGCGTGCTGGTGGCGGCAGCCAGGATGCAGCCCAGAATGGCCCGGTTTTCCGCAAAATGGCACACGATTAAATCGGGCTGGAAGGCCTTGAAATGGCGCACACAGCGACTCGCCTGGGCCACTGCCCGCAGCACCCGCATGCGCCAGCGGGGTGCGCTGCTCGCCGTCAGCAGCTGCCGGATGACAGGCAGAGCCGATTGCAGCCGCCCCAATGCCAGGCCCGCCAGCAGCGGCGGCACCTCATCGCTGTAGACCACTCGCTGCGGCGGCTCCACCGGGGGCACGCCGGGGCCGCCTGCCGTGCGGGGCCATGTGGCATAGACTTCCACCTGGTGCCCGCGCTTCAGCAGCGCCTCAATCTCATAGCGAATCCAGGTCTCGCCATTCTGGGGGTAGATTTCATGCGTGTAGACGAACTTCATGGCGAATTATGAATTACGAGTTACGAGTTACGAGTGTCCAGGAACGAGGGAAATAAGAGAAATGAGGGAAATACGTTCTACGAGTATGGTAGCTATTGCAGTCCTTTTCGGGTTGTGAAGCGAACGCCGCTACAGAACGCAACGGTTCTTGGTTCTACCGGGACTGCTATATGTTCTTTATTTCCCTCAATTCCTTTCCAGTGCTACTTTGCGAGCTTTGCGGCTTTGCGTGAGCTTATCTGTGCAGCTTCGCGAGAGCCATGTGTCTTGAGTGTTAGAACCGTAGTGCGGACTTCAGTCCGCGCCGCTGCTGCATGAGCGACTCATACAGCCCTTGATACTGGCCCAGCACCCGTTCCAGGCTGTAGTGCTGTTCCACCAGCGCCCGCCCCGCCCGGCCCAGCGCGTCCCGGTCGCCCCTGGCGAGTCCCTGCACCAGGGTTTCGGCCAGGGCCACATGGTCGCCCGGCGGCACCAGCAGGCCGTTCACGCCCTCTTCCACAATCTGCTCCACCGAGGGCAGGCGGCTAGCCACCACTGGCAATCCACATGCCAGCGCTTCCAGCAGCGCAATCGGCACGCCTTCGCGGTGCGAAGCCAGCACAAACAGCGTGGCCTGCTGGTAGTAGCGCTCGGTTCCCTCTTGCACCGCGCCCACAAACGTCACGGACTCGCGAATGCCCAGGCTGGCCGCCTGCGTTTCCAGCGCTGCCCGCTGCGGGCCATCGCCCACGAGCAGCAGGCGGGCGGCGGGAAGCTGCTGCTGCACCAGCGGCCATGCGGTCAGCAGCACCGTCACGCCCTTCTCTTCACTCAAACGGCCCACATACAGCACCGTTGCGCCTGCCCGTGATTGGGTCGGGTCGGGCCGGAAGCGCCCGGTGTCAATGGTGTTGGGCAGGCGCTGGATGCGCTCCGCAGCCATGCTCAGGGCAGCCAGTTGACCGGCCATCTCGTCGCTAAAGGCGATGCCTGCCTCTGCGTGGCGCAACGCCCAGCGCACCAGGGCCGCGTTCCACTGGCCGTTCACTGCCCGCACGGTGGCACCACTGCCCGCATGTGGGTGGGCCACCACCGGCTTGCCATAGAGCCAGCCCACCAGCCGCGCCGCCACCAGACTCCAGCCAATGTCATGCACGTGGTAGACATCAAAGGTGTTGCGCCGCAGCAGCAAGAAGAAAAGCAACGAGAGTAGCCAGACCGGCCCATCCAGCCCCCGCTTTGGCATGGCCACCAGGCGGAACATTGGCACGCCTTCATGCACCTCGTGCCGTGCCCAGGCCCGCTGTGCCCGCTTGGTAGCCACGCTGCACTGCACCCCGGCCTGGTTCAGGCTGCGGGCCAGGGTGTGGGTCAGCTTTTCGTAGCCGCCAATCACCGGGTAGTATTGGGGGCAGATCATCAAAACACGCATGGCACCAGCCGTTCTTCCGCTACTGCCAGCATGCGCTCAATCGCCCGCCGGGGCTGCACATGCTCCAGGTAGTAGGCCCGAGCGTTCTGTTCCAGATGGCGACGGTAGGTGTTGTCGCGGCAGATTTGCTCCACCGCCGCCCGTGTTGCTTCCACCGAACCATCCACGAAATGCACATGGTCGCCATGCACCAGGGGCGCTGGCATGGCCCGCAGCAGTGGCGTGGAGATAATTGCCTTGCCCAGGGCGAGAAACTCACCCAGTTTCCAGCCGTGGCAGCCATGCACCGCCGGGGTGTTAAACACCACCGTCGAGCGCTTGATGCGCTCCAGGTAGATCGGGAATTCAATCGGCTGTGCCACCAGAAACTCCTCCCAGCCGCGTGCTTCTTCGGCATTGCGGGCCACCAGCCCTCCTTCAAACCGCAACCCGGCCAGGCTGCGGCAGGCGGCCACAAAATTGGCCCGGTACTGGTTGCATTGGGGGTCATTCGGCCAGATCGTCGAAAGGGTGAAGACGTAATCAGCCTCGCCTGGTGCAGGCTGGTAGGCGGCCAGTGGCAGGCGCAAACGGTATTGCTGCCAGAACAGGGCCAGGTGCCGCCGATGGTTGGTCAGGTGCTGCCGCACCAGCATGTAGCTGTGCAGGGCATTCCAGGCTGTGGCGGGCAGGTTCCAGTAGCGCAGGCCGAAATTTGGGCCGATGGCCACCACCTGCCGGGCCTGCGTTGGGGGGATGCTGGCCCAGTCTACATTCACTTTGGCATACACATCGGCCCAGGCCAGCCCCGGCGGGTCAAGGTCGGCTCCGTCGCGGGCATCAATGTAGATTTTTGTGCCAGCAGGTTCAACCCGAAACGCCATACAGTAGCTGTGCAGAATGGGAAAGCCTTCGCAACTGTAGCGAACTGCTCCCCGCCCAAACAACTGGTGCAACCCGGCCAGATAAAACACGTGGTACAACGGGTCGCTGGTTGGGAACACCCGCACCTGCATGCCTACACCTTCTGCGAAACAATGTCCACCATGCTGATCCGCAGATCGTCGTCGTCTAACTCGCGGAAGGGCGAGACCAGTTGGGGCCGAATAGCCTCAATAAACTCCGGCGGGTGGCGATACAGCACCTTCGTCTCATTCTGAAAGCCAGCCTGTTCCAGCACCTGCAGCGTTTGCGAATGGCGGTAGCGATTGTTGTAGCCCCGGTTGCTGCCCATTAGTTGCCACAACGGTTGCGGCACGGTGAGCATGGTGAGCGGGTTTTTATACTGGCGAAAGCCGCCAATCGGGCCGTAATCTACCCGGTGTACCATTTTGCCGCCGGGATTGAGCAGTGCCGCCATGTTGCGGAAGGCCTGGCCCGTGTCGCTAAAGTTGGCCACCACGCCATAGCTGAAAATCAGGTCAACTCCACCAATGTGCTCCCGCTTCAATGCTTCCATGCCCAGCCGCAGCGGCAGCACCAGTGAGTCTGCGCCACCATCTTCGCCAACCCAGGGGTAGTCGCTCAGATTGCGCCCCAGCCCCCGCAAACCCTGTTGCACCCGCTGGGGAGCCTGGGTCACCAAGGCCGCGTAGAGCTGCCGGGCCGTGTCGCTGCTCACATCACCCAGAAAACGGTCGGCACCGATGTAGCGTTGTGCGCCTGCCCCCAGAAACATCAGGCCGTGGGGAATCACATCGCCGGGGCCGATTTCCAGCACCGTTTTGCCCTGAATCCAATCCCACCCAATGTAATCAATACAAAATTGAAACTGTTTGAGAAACTCTTCGGCGTGTTGGGTGGGGCTGTAGCGAATGGTGCGCCCCCGGCGTAAGCGCCAGTTGCGCACCGGGCCGATGCCCATCGCCAGGTTCGCCGTCACCTCTTGCATCACATGTTGGAAACGTACCATACGATGATTTTGGATTTTAGAGTTTGGATTTTGGAGTGCCTGACGGCAGACCGGAGACCCTTCGATGCCTCAGGGCAGGCGGGAGACCGACCCTTCGACAAGCCCTTCAACTGGCTCCCTTCAACAAGTTCAGGGCAGGCAGGGGAGCCTCAGGGCAGGCGACCGGAGCCAGACGATTACTCGATTGACCCTTCGACAAGCCCTTCAACTGGCTCAGGGGAGCCTCAGGGCAGGCGGATTGACGATTGACGATTCCTCGATTGACGGAATGGCAAAGGAAAAGAAGGAAATGAGGGAAATGATTCTGCGCATTAGGTCGTCATTTCCCGTATCCCCCGTATTTCCCGTATTCCCCTGTTGTTACGCGTCACGCATCACGCATCACGCATCACGTTTCACGCATCACGCTTCACGCAGTGCGTTTTACACCTTGCGCCAGTCTACCGAGGCGGCGGGCGCTGTGGCAACTGGGGCCTGTTTGGCTGAGCGGAGCGTGGCGATGCCGATGGCAGTGGCGACGCTAACAAAGAGAAAGCCGGTGTTTTCGTAGCTCATGCTGAGGGTGAAGAAGCCAAACAGCATCACCACCACGCTGGCAGCGGCGCTAATGTTCATACTGCGCCATGCATCCTGTTGCCGTCCTTGCAGCATGCCTGCCAGGTTGAGTCCCAGCGGGATAAGGAAGATGCTGATAAACAACACAAACCCCAACAGGCCTAGCTCCACCATAATGTCGAGGTAACTGTTGTGAGGCAGCAGGGCCTGTCCCGTTTCCAGGCGCATGGTGGCAACCGCATTCCCAAGGCCTACCCCGGTGGGCCAGTGGTCAGCATACACCGCCAGACTCACATTGGCAGCCTGGGCACGGTAGGCCAGGCTTTCATCGGAAGAGGTAGCGAGATCGCCGTCAACCGCCGTAGTCAGAGCGGTGAGGCGGGTTTCCCAGCGATCCCAGCTGGTGAAGTTGAGAAAGTTCAGCGCCAGCATAATGCCCAGGGCGGTGAAGAAGTAGGTGAGGGCATCCTGCAAGGGGCGGCGCGATGAAAAGAGGCAGATGGTGAGGGCCACCACCGCCGCCAGAAAGGCCGCCCGTGAGAAGGTGAGTGCCAGCACGGTCAGGCTAGCAATCAAGGCGGCTACGCCCACCCACTTCCACTTGCCCCAGTCGTAGCGCGTCAACCAGACGAACCAGGGCAGGGTGGCAGCGCACATCAGTCCCACGGCGTTGGCATCACGGGCCAGGCCTGCCGCCCGGTCGCCCCCGTTAAACACATCCAGCAAACCAAAGTTTTGCAGCATCACCACCACACCCAGCACAATCGCCGCAATCGCCCCGGTTCGGTAGAGCTTCACACTGTCGGTAAAGGTCAGCACCGTGCGGGTGATGACAAAGTAGAGTGCCACCGAACGGATTAATCTATTCCACCCATTCGCGGCAGCGCTGCTGTCGGCTTGCTGGAGGTAGGAGATGCTCGCCACCAGCAGAAAACCCAGCACGGCAATGTCGGCCCCCCGCAGCGTTAGCATTTCGCCCAGGCGGCCCTGGCGCGCCCGTTGCACCACGAGCATGGCAATGGTGATGATGATGACCACGCGGTAGGTGCGTTCCAGGGGGGTGCCACTAAAAATCAGTGCCACGCCGCCAGCCACCAACAGCCCAACCATCAGCAGGGTGCCCCGCATGCTGTCGCCGCCAATCCAGAAGGTCAGCGCCAGCGCCGCTGCCGCCAGGAGCACATTGTCCAGCGTTAACTGATCGAAGAGGAACAAGGGCACCAGCAGCGAAGCCAGCAGGGCCAGGCCGCCGAGCACCAGTGTCAGGGCAGTGCGTTCAAAACGCAGCGAGGGCAGTAGGAGTGAGCGCATAGGTCTCCTTATCGTCCAAAGCGGGCTGCAATCATGGCCCAGGGTTCGGCCAGGGCAACACTCGGCTGAAACTGCAAGGCATGGCGAAACAGCAGCAGGGCGCGGCTAAAACGTCGTGCCGCCAGCCGCCGCACGGCCTGGCCTGCCATGTAGCGGGCCATAAAACGGCGGGCCTCCGCCTGCTCGTGGGCTGGCACATCGTGCCAGTAGCGCTGCGACACGGCGTAGCTTTCCAGATAAAACAGGTCGCCCACAGTGCCCGTTTTGGAACGGCTGTGGTAGCGAAAGCGGGCCAGCGGTTCATTCATGTAGCTCACACTCGTGCGCTCCAGCAAGCGGCAAAACAGGTCGTAATCCATTGCATGGTGCAGACTTTCGTCTATCGCCCCAACCACGTTGTAGAGGCGGCGGGGGAAGAAGATGCCCGGCTGCTGGTAGGAACAGACGCCGCTCCAGTAGCGCACCATGGGGCGAAAGGCCAGGTTGCGCTGTTGCCGCACTGTTTCCTGGCCCGTCCCTTCATCCAGCCAGATGACGTTACCTGCGACGATGGCCTCAGGCTGTTGGCGGTGGGCCAGGGCCACCAGGGCCAGCGCTCTCGGCACCAGCGTATCGTCGGAATTGAGCCAGGCCAGCATGTCGCCCGTGGCGCGGGCAAACCCCTTGTTGAGCGCGTGCGATTGGCCCCTATCGCGCTCGGAGACCCAGAAGGCCAGCTGCGACTCATAGCGCTGGATAATCGCCGGGCTACCGTCGCTGGAGCCGCCGTCAATGACGATGTATTCCAGGTTGGGGTAGCCTTGCAGTAGCACCGAGCGCATGGTCTCCTCGATGTACTGGGCCTGGTTGTAGGATGGCGTCACCACGGTGATACGGGGCCATGGCGCACCATCGGGCATGGTGGCGGGCAACACAGGCGTATCTTCATTCCAGGGCCAGCCGCTGCGACCCGTTGGTGCTGGTGGCAAGTTAGCGATTGTTGAAGCCTGCTGCATGAATTGGTGCTTCCTGATTCCAACTCGTTGGCCAGTGGTTGTTCGCTGCTGAAGCCTGCATGCTGCTTTCGCCAATGAAGTAGCGCATGTGGCTTAGCGGCCAGCAGGCAATGGTGTGTTCGCGCCGCAGGCAGAGATCGTGGGCGTCGGCCTGGGCCACGTGGCAACCCCGCATGGCCGACGCGCATGTCTGGTAGCCAGCGGTAAACACGGCTCGGCGGGCGGCGGGGCTAAAGTGGTGGAAGTGGCCATAAGGCCAGGCAAAATGTTGCACCGGCCCCACCCGTTCCGTCAGCAACTGCAGCGATGCACCGATTTCGTGGTGCAACTGGGTGGTGCTGATTTCCGACAGGTTGACGTGGTTCATGGTGTGTCCGCCAATTTCGTGGCCCGCCCGCAGCAGCGTTTCCACATCTTGCCAGTTCATAAATTCCAGCGGTGGGTTGTGCAGCCGTTCGGCACAAAAGCGCTGGATTGTTGGATAATCGGTTTCGCCAATGATGGCACACGGCAGAAAGAAACAGGCCGTGGTGCCAAACTCTTCCAGAATGTTTGCCGCCCGCAGGTTGTTTTTGAGTCCATCGTCAAAGCTAAAGGCGATGGCGGGCTGCTCAAGCTTTCCCGTCCAGATGCGGGAAACCGCTTCGGAATAGCTGATGAGCTGGTAGTGCTGGCTGAGGTAGCGCAGCAGCTTGCGAAAGGGCTGCTCCTCATCAGCAAACACATGGTGCAGGTAGAGCATCTGCACGCGGGGGCGGCGGGCGGCAGCGGCATGGGTGCCCCGCTTCGCCTGGGCGAACATGGAAAGGGCCAGGTGCCGCGCCGTGCTGCGTATGGTCGGTGGGTAGAGCGTGCGGCAGCTGTCGGCGTACATCTGGCCTGTCATTCTGTGTGCTATTGCACAATAAACTGGGCGTTGCGGTAGCGGCTGTCCAGCGCATCACGGATGATGCCCTGCACCAGCGCATCGCGCACTTCACGCACCCCTTGTTCCACGCTGATCTGTGGCACAAAATCCAGTGCTTCGCGGATTTTGCCGAACGACACGCGGATGTCGCGCATATCGCCGCCAAAGGTCAGATCTTTATATTCCACCTCGGTGCCTTCCACATGCTGGCGCACCAGTTCCACAATCTGGTCTTTAGTGTAGTTGCCATCGTCAGCACCAACGTTAAACACCTGCCCGCGCACCCGTTCCAGCGGCGCTGCCAGGGCCAGTTCAATCGCGCCGCACACATCGCGCACATGGACGAAGGAGCGGGCATAGCCGCGCTGGTAGATTACCAGTTTGCGCCTGGTGAGTGCCTCCAGCACAAACTGGTTGATGATGAGATCAAAGCGGGTGCGGGGCGAAACTCCAAACAGGGTAGCAAAACGAAACAGGATGGGCGCACAACCGGTTCCCTTGCCCTGCTCGATCAGATACTGTTCGGCGGCAATTTTGGTTTCGGCGTAGAGCGACTGCGGGTTGAGCTGCGACTCCTCCGTTACCGGCTTGCCATCAGCCGAGAGGCCGTAGTTGCTGTAGGTAGAAGCAAACACCAGCCGGGCTACGCCCGCGTTGTTGGCGGCTTCAAACACCCGTTTAGTGGCTTCGACGTTGTAGCGCCACGCCACCTGGGGGCCAACCATCTGGCAAGCGGGAAAGCCCACAATCGCCGCCAGATGCACAATTGCCTGATAGGCTTCCGGATCGCGGTTGCCAACAGCCAGTTGCCCGCCTGCGGCTCGCAAGGTACTGCTATCGCCCACATCGCCCTTTACAAAGCGAAAACGGGGGTGGTGCCAGTAGGCCAGCAGCGACTCACCGCCAAACAGCAGGTCATCCACCACGGTGACGTGGTGGCCCGCGTTCAGCAGCACGCCAGTGAGCAGTGAACCGATATACCCGGCCCCACCGGTGATCAGCACATGGTCTGGTTCGTGGCTAACTGGGTGTGGCATGATAGTGCTACTTTCCAGGTTCAATCGCCACCGAGGCGTTCATGTTCCAGCGCAACTGCGGATCCAGGTTTTCGAGGGTGAGTTCCACACTGAAAATCGTGTCGGCACCGGCAACCCGGCCTACGCTATCCACCCGGCTAACGGTGGCGGTGAACTCTTTGCCGGGCAGTGCGAAGAAGGTGACGCGGGCTTTGTCGTTCGGGTTCAGCCGTAACACGCGAAATTCGCTGACATTCTCGGCTATCAGTTTCCACTTCGCAGTGTCGGCGATGATAATGGCAGGCTCGCGGGCTTCGGCATATTCGCCAGGCTGGAAGCTCACCTGCGAAACGACGCCATCAAAGGGGGCGAGGATGGTGGCCTGCTCCAGGGCCAGTTTTGCCCGTTCCAGGTTGATCTGCGCCCGCTCCAGCAAAGCCTCGGCCTCGGCCTGCGAAGCTTCGCGCACAGTGCGATCGAACCCGGCCCCCCGGCTATACTGCTTCACAAAGGTTTCCATCTCCTCAATTTCCAGCTCCAGCGGGCGGGTGTTCATACGCATCAGCGGCTGGCCTTTTTTCACCGTGTCGCCTGCTTCCACCAGCACCTCGGCCACCAGGGCATCAAATGGGAAACTCATGTTAACCACGCTGGTGGGCACCAGGCGTGCGTCCACCACCACCTGGCCCGCCGTTTCTGCGAACATGGCCGAGCGTGCCTCGCCTGCGTTGGTATTGAGTTGAGCCGCTGGTGCGGGAGCCACCGTTGGAGCAGCGCCTGGTTGGGCCACCATTGCGCAGCCTGCCAACACTGCCGAAACGGCCAGGATTGCCCCAAATATCCATCGTCGCGTCATCATCTACTCCTCTAATAGGTTAGGGGATTAGAGCGTACTATTGGAGACTTGTAACGTTATCTCCAGCCGTTACACTCAATTACAACCCTACCGTTTGGTGGTCTTATCCTTGCTGTCGGCGGCTCCGGCGGTTTCTGGCGATTGCACCAGGTTGCGGCTGCCGGGGAAGATGCGCCGCAGCAGCGTGAGCCGCTTGCGCGTGCCATCTTCGGCGTAGTAGTAGTTGTCGCCCGCTTGCGACGCTTCAACCCGGTTTAACACCAGACCCAGCAGGTTGGTGCCAGAAAGCACCACCTGGTCGCGGGCGCGCTTCAGTCGGTCGGCTTTAGTTGCAGCATGCTGGGCCACCAGCACGGTTGCATCACACGAGCGGGCCAGCAGCGCGGCGTCCACCACGGTCAGAATAGAGGGGCTGTCGAAAATAACCAGATCGGCTTTGCTGCGCAGGTCTTCAATCAGTTCCAGCATGCGGGTGGAACCAAACAGACCTGCCGGATTGGTGGGGATTGGCCCACTGGCCAGCAGTTGCAGATTGTCTACGCCGGTGGAAACCAGATGATCCATCACCGTTTCGCCCTGCTTGGGGTTGAGGGCCGTTGTCACGCCGCGCTGGTTGGTGCGCTTAAAGAACTTGTGCAGTGTAGGCCGTCGCAAGTCCATATCCACCAGAATCACGCGCTTGCCAGCCTGCGCCAGGGCCACAGCCAGGTTGGCGGCAGTAGTGCTTTTGCCTTCGTTCGGGTCGCTGCTCGTCACCAGCAGCGTCTTCACCGATGACTCAACCGCTGGATACTCGATGTGGGCGCGGAACATGCGGTAGGCTTCGGCCACGGGTGACTGCTGGTCGGTCACAGTGACCAGCTTTTCTGCCGGGTAGGAACCCCGAATTGGGGTAATGGCGGCCAGAATAGGTGCCTCGGTCACGCGCTCAGCGTCATCGCGCGAGCGCACGGTGTCGTCGAGGTTTTCACGCAGCAACAGCGCTGCCACCGCTGCGGCGGCACCAATCAGCATAGCCAGAATAATGCTTTCCAGGCCGCGCTGGTTCACTGGTGCGCCCGGCTGGGCCGCTTCAACCACATTCAGGGCCTGGCGGTAGCCCACAAAGGGGTTGGCCAGCAGCTGCTCTTCCTGCCCGTTGAGCACCCGCACCATTTCGTTGGCAATATTAGCGGCCATCTGCGGGTCGCGGTCTTCAACCGTTAAGCGAATAAGCAGGGTGTTGGGAATAACCACCACCTTTACTTGGCCAGCCAGGGCCTCGGGCGAGCGGTTCAATTGCAAATTATTGACGGTTTCCTGGAGCACAGGGCGCTTGAGGAACAGCTCGACATAGGTGCCGAGGAGCTGCTCGCTTGTCCGAATCATCGATTCGGAAAATGGTGCCGTTCCTCGGGCGGCGGCGTTGGCCAGCAGCGTGGTTGATGAACTGTACAACTGTGTGCGCTGGGCATTCATAAACCAGGCGCTAAGGCCCGCAGCCACGGCACAAATCAGAATAATCAACCAGCCGCGCCACAACAGTTGCACATACCGTTTAAGTTCCACCGGCGTCCCTCCATAGGTAATAAAACAAGCCTTGCGACAATATGCGGTTTCCCGCTTCTTTCTTTAAAGCGGTGTAAATAGCCTTCAGGCGACAAAAGAACAGGAGTCCATACTCCTGTCCACAAAAGAACACAACTTACGTGTGTACACGAAAACGACAGGTTGTAGTGAATTTCGCCCGTTGGTGAGGGCCGGAGTAGGTGTGTCGCCCCAGGGGAAAAATGGCGACACATTGTTGTTTGCATTGCTATGGGGCAGAACAGGCATGCCCATGCAAGTTTCGTGTATCTACAAAGAGTGATGATTCTAAACTTTTACCAGCGCCAGGTAACAAAGATGGCAACCACGACAACTGTTATTTACATATGAGGCGCTCGTTTACAAACATGGTGGGTAAGTAAGATGGCTGTGTTGTTTGGTGTAGGTAAAACGATACCGGAAGAAGCTGAATGGAGGATGTTTTAACTTTGCTTGAAAATGAAAAAATACTCATCTCTCCACCATGCCTGGGCGTTGGTGGAAAAACGAAAGTAACATATTAAATGATACCAATAAAATAACTATTCACGCACAGTAGCTTCTGGCGCTACACACACCCTTTTTGGAGCTTTACAACCATATATTTACTAAAAGATTACTCTGTAATTACCAGGACATAGGCACGGGTCTGCGCACGTTCCTGGTCGCTACTCTGCTACTATGCAAAGCAATTCGTATTATGAAGATTTTGTAAGGCAGGTTGCCAATGTGGTAAATGATTCTCTGAAGCCCACACGCTACGCAGGGGGAGCGACGAAGTGCAGCACTACAGCGGTTTGCACATTGGTCGAGCGAGGAAACAAGCGCTTATCCCATTGCAATGCTGACGCAATCTGCAATCTGCAATCTGCTAGAGCGGGGGTAGCATAAACTTAAATGATGTAGCGAGTAGAATGTTGCCACGCTTCGCCCGCCCAGTGGCACACGCCCACGGGGTAGATCAGGCCCAGCCGCACCAGCAGCAGCCGCATTGGCGGCGACAGCCGGGCCAGGCGCTGGCTGCCCACCACCTGCCGCACCCGTGTGCGCACCCTGCTCGCCAGCCTGCCACGGGGCCGCCCGCCGTGGCGCTGCAACACCCCTGCCGCCTCGGCCATGTAGGCTTGCAGGGCCTGGGCTGTCTTCTGGGTGCCATGCTTGCGAAACCCGGCCAACATGGCCCCGACGACATGCAGGTCGGCGTGCTGAAACAAGCGTGCCCACAGCTCAAAATCGCCCGCCAGCCGAAACGATGGGTCAATATAGCCCCCGGCCCGTTCCCACAGCGAGCGCCGCCAGAAGGTCGATTCCTGCTGGATCCAGTAACGGGCGAACCGGCCTCGGCCCGGCAGGTTGTCGCCCCGCCGAAACGAGTCGGGGTGATAGCCGTCCACCGTTTCGCAAAATACCAGCTGGTCGTGGCTGTTCCAGTGGCTGGGGTAGGCCGCCGTGATCCATTCTACCTGGGGGAAGCGGGCAAAAATCTCGCCCACTACTGCAAATGTCCAGGGCATGTACATGTCGTCGCTGTTGAGCCAGGCCATAATCTCGCCGGTGGTGTGGCGAAAGCCTCGGTCAATTGCATCATACTGGCCATTGTCACGCTTGCTTTCCCAGTGAGACAGCCGGGGAGCGTAGTGTTCGATAATGGCACAACTTTCATCATTGGAGCCGCCATCCATCACCACATATTCCAGGTGGGGGTAGTTCTGGTCAAGCACCGAGCGTAGCGTCCGCTCTAAAAAGCGGCCCTGGTTAAACGAAGGGGTGACGATAGAAATAGTTGGCAGTTGGGTTTGCATAGGTTACAGCAGTTGGCAGTTGACAGTTGGCAGTTGACAGTTGGCAGTTGGCAGTTGACGACTATGCAGTACGCAGTACGCAGTACGCAGTACGTAGTGCCTTTGTGAGCGCGGCTTCTACTGCGTGAGCGAATGATACAGCGCCATGGAGCGCCGGGCTTGTGTGGCGAGACTGTACTCCTGTTCCGCAAGCTGGCGGCAGGTGCTGCGCATGGCCGCCAGTTTCGGCATGTCGTTCAGCAGCTGGGCCAGGCAGGCCCGCAACGCCCCAACATCACCGGGCGGCACCAGTTCGCCCGTCTGGCCAGGCCGCACCATGTCGGGAATGCCGCCCGTGTTGAAGCCGAGAACGGGGGTGCCGCAGGCCAGCGCTTCCACCACCGTGTTGGGCAAATTGTCTTGCAGTGAGGGGATGACAAACAGATCGGCGGCGGCGTAGACCAGGGCAAACAAACGGGCATCGCGAATAAAGCCCATCGGCACCTGAGCCAGCCCCTGGTGTAGCCGTAGCTCACCCCGCCCTATGGTGAGCAACAGCAGGCTCTCGTTGTGCAACCCATTGAGGGCTGCTTGCAGCAGCTGGCTACCCTTGCGCCGGTTCTCCAGCGACTCAGCCGCAAACAGCACAATCCGGGCGTCCAACGGCAGGTCGAGAGCAGCCCGGGCCACCGTCTGCTGGTGCGGGCGGAAGATAGTTGTGTCCACGCCGTTAGGAATCACCGTCACCGGAAAATGGCCTAGCAGGCTGCTGTGTTGGACTTCTGTTGCCAGCCAGCGGCTGGGGGCCACCAGGTGCAGCCGCCGTTTGTCTACCTGAGTTAGGGCTTGCTGCTTACGCTTCCACACCTGGGCCGACAGGTCGTTGTGGTGGGTGGAACCAAGCTGCGGGCAGGCACCGCAGCGGCTCACGAATTTGCCGCAGCCGTGGTCGTAGTGGCAGCCGCCAGTAAACGGATTCATGTCGTGGAGCGTCCACACCACCGGCGTCCGTTGGGGCACGGTTCGGAAGAAGCTCCGGTAATCAAGCATGTGGGCCACCCAGTGGAGGTGAACAATGTCGCACGAGTGCAGCTGTTGCACCAGTTCTGGGCCGTATTCGGTACGGTCGTCGCTGAAGATTTCGTAGCCCGTCGGGCGCGACTGCCCGTAGGCGGCGGCATCGCGGGCGATACTAGCCTGCTGGCGGCGGCGGCTCAGGCTGCGCCAGGGCGCACGGTTCAGGCTCAGCCGCTGCACGCTTGGGTCGTCGCCGTGCTTGTCTAGCACCAGCATGTGTGAGTCTACGCCCTGCTGCTGAAGACCAACATGGAGCCGGTGGGCAGCAATGGCAGCCCCGCCAGCACTGTCGAAGGTGTTGAGGTGGACAACCTTCATCGCGGGGTTGCTCGGCGGGCTAGCCGCTGCCACAGTGCCGCGCCCAGGCCACGGGGGTCGCGCCAGAGGCGCTTGAGGCGGTAGCGCCAGCGCAACAGGCCGCCGTTGCTGCGCCGATCCAGTGGTTCTAGCCGTTGCACCAGCGCCCGGGCCGGGCCATACCAGGGCGCACGCAGCAGCCGTTCGATGTCGGCGGTTGGGCGTAGGCGGGCGGGTAGCTGGCCTGTCTCCAGGTCGGCCCGCATGGCAGCGGCCTGCGGCGGGTGGGTGCCGCCAAAGTGGCTGAGCCAGCTGGGGTATTCATACACATTATGCACTTGAAAGGGGCGGCGCAACTGCAAAAATACCTCTTCAGCCCATTGTTGGGCTTGCGAACGCTCTGTCCAGGGCACGCGGCTGTAGTAATCGCATTTTTCTTGTACCTGTTTGGGTAACAACAGCGAGTAGTGGTACATCACAATGCCGTGCTTTTCTAGCTCGTCTGCCCGTACCCAGCGCAGCGTGCGCAGGTCGCGGCCCTGCTCATCATGCACCGTGGGCGGGCGGTGAGAAACGTAGCGGTAGCCCGGCCCCCACTTAAACAGCCGGTGGTACACATCGGCCCCGCGCCGCAGATACCAGCCATCCACCAGGTAGTCGAAGCCGCCCCAGAAGGCGATCTGGCGCAAGGAAATGGCGCTGATGCCGGGGTCGTCCCGTAGCATGCGCAGCACCTGTTCAATGTCGCCGGGTTGGTAGAACTCGTCAATATCCACCTGCCAGAGGTAGTCGCCGCTGGCCCGTTCGGCGTAGGCCTGCGATTGTTCGTCTTTCTCGCTCCAGAAGCCGTCGCGCAGCACAATCTGCACCTTGTTTTCCGGGTCTTCTTCAGCCTTGAAGCGGCGCAGGGTTTCCAGCGTACCATCGCGCGAATGGCCGTCGGCGGTGGCAATGGCGGCGGCATGGGAGCTGGCCCCTTCCAC
>JALONX010000014.1 GCA_025454695.1 Chloroflexaceae bacterium | reverse complement strand
GCAGGCGGCTGGCAGCAGCGGTGGCAATGGCAACTGGCGCACTGCTCACATTACTGTGTGAATTTGTGCTTGGCTTCGGCGTAACGCTGGGTTGGGCGGCCTGGATGCCGGAGAACACGCTTCGTTATGTAGATCTGGTAGACAATGGTTCGCTGGTGCGGCTGGTGCGCGAGGTGCTACCGGGTGTCTCCCCTGCCCTTATCGCCCTGGCACTGCTCCTATTGCTCACGTTGCCGCTGCTGCGCCGGTTCCGACAGGGCGAATGGCTGCGCCCATTGCTGCCAGTTATCCTGCTGGTGTCGCCGCTCAGCTGGCGGCACTACATGGGCCTCATCGCGCTCGACCAACTGAGCCGAGTCGAACTTGTGTGCCTGGCGCTGGCGGGCGTAACTGCCCTGCTAGTGGGCAGCCAGGTGCTACCCACCACGCTGGCTCCGGTGATGCAGGTGCCGCTGTTGCTGGTCTTGCTGCTACGCTGGTATAGTTGGGTACGCTACCAACCAGACCGCGACAAAACGACAGCAAAAAAACCAACGCCTAACCCCCAGAAACGCTCGACCCCGTAACTTACCCTTCTTCCACCGCAATATACATACTCCCATCATGCACTACAATAGGAGCATGGTTTTTGTTAAGGAGTTATGTAATGTTAGCTTCTGTTCCTCATACTGCTCACTACGACTCGGTTGGGGTGGCAGCACACACCGTGCCTTCCATTGCCACACCCTACCTCTCGGTAGTTGTGCCGATCTATAACGAAGAAGAGAGTATCCCGTCCCTCTACGAACGGCTCACAACCAGCCTGACCGCGTTGGGTCGGAGCTATGAAATTATTACCGTAGATGACGGCAGCCGTGACCGTAGTTTTGCCCTGTTGCGGGAACTGGCCCAGCAGGACTCACGCCTCCGCGTGGTGCGTTTTCGGCGCAACTTTGGCCAGACCGCTGCCTTTGCCGCCGGGTTCAACCGTGCCCGTGGCGCTGTGGTGGTGACGATTGACGCCGACCTGCAGAACGACCCGCAGGACATTGGCAAGTTGCTAGAGCAGATTGATGCGGGCTATGATGTGGTGAGCGGTTGGCGACTCCATCGCCAGGATCGCTTGCTTGACCGCAAGTTGCCCTCAATGCTCGCCAATCGGCTCATCTCCTGGGCTACGGGCGTGTATCTGCATGATTATGGCTGTTCGCTGAAGGCCTACCGCACCGAGGTGGTGAAGGGTATTCAGCTCTATGGCGAACTGCACCGTTTCATTCCGGCGATTGCCTCCTGGCAGGGTGTGAGCGTCACTGAGATTCCCGTCAATCACGCCGCCCGGCAGTTCGGCACATCCAAATATGGCATTGGCCGCACCCTGCGCGTCGTGCTTGATCTGCTCACCGTGCGCTTTCTGCTCAGCTACGGCACCCGCCCCATGCAGATTTTTGGGTTGCTCGGCCTGGTGTCGTTTGTGGCGGGCCTCATTCCCACCCTCTACCTCACGGTGCTCAAGCTGCTTGACTGGCAAACGAATATTGGCGACCGCCCCCTGCTGCTGCTGGGCGTGTTGCTGATCATCATTGGCGTGCAATTCATCAGCCTGGGGCTAATTGGCGAACTGGTGATGCGAGTCTACTATGAGTCGCAGCAGAAGCCCATTTATGTGGTACGTGAAGAACTTCATTACCCTGACACAAACGAGCAGGCAGAGTAAGTGGTTATGCCATCGTAATGGGGAGAGCCTACAATACACTAGTAGAAATCTCGTTCCAGCGAAAGGAACGCACAATGTTTGATTATATCGAACAGCTTGCCCCAACAACCTTTGCCATATCTGCGAAGACTCATGGACGCCGCTGTGCCCTCTCGGTGGTGGTGCCCGTGTGCAATGAGGAAGAAAGCCTGCCCCCACTCTACCAACGGCTCACGGAGGTGCTGGCAGCGGGGCCACGTTCCTACAGCGTAAGTTATGAAATTGTTTTTGTAGATGATGGCAGCACCGACCGGAGCTTCGACGTATGCGCCCATATTCAACGGCAAGATGAACGGGTGCGAGTCATTCAGTTTCGCCGCAACTTTGGCAAAACGGCTGCCCTCCACGCAGGTTTCAGCATCGCCCGTGGCGAACGTATCATCACGATTGATGCCGACATGCAGGAAGACCCGGGCGATATGTTTCAGCTGCTTGGCCAGCTGGATCAGGGCTATGACCTGGTGTCGGCCTGGCGCAAACAGCGTAACGACCCTGTTTCCAAAACCCTGCCCTCGCGCATCTTTAATGCTGTGGTGGCCCGGCTCACAGGGGTGCCGTTGCATGATTTTAACTGCGGCTTTAAGGCCTATAGCCGTGAGGTGGTGGAAGATTTGCGGCTCTATGGTGAGTTGCATCGCTTCATCCCCGTGTTAGCCCGCCAGCGGGGTTTTCGTGTAACAGAAGTGGCAGTAGCCCACCAGCGGCGTCGCTTTGGCAAAAGCAAATTCGGGGCGCGGCGGCTTGGCCGAGGCTATCTCGACTTTATTCAGGTGTTGTTTCTCACCACCTACCTGCGCCGTCCGCTCCGACTGTTTGGCATGGTTGGTACGGCCTTCTTTGGCGTGGGCCTGGTTATCTGCCTGTATATGAGCTGGCTCTGGCTCAACGCTATTCCCATTGGCACGCGTCCACTGCTGCTCTTCGGCGTGTTAATGCTTATTACCGGCCTGCAATTCATCTCCACTGGCCTCGTTGGCGAGATGTTGCGAAACTCTACCTTCCGCCCCGGCGATGATTATGCAATCCGGCGCATCATTGGCAATAATCAAGACACAGCGTGAGGATTCGTGATGATGGTACAGGTAGAAACTCCAGCAACAGCCTACACAAGCAGTAATCTTCGCAAACATACAAATCCCAATCCGCTCCAACGCTGGCTGTTGGAACGCTTTCATCGTACCGCCGCTACATTGTGTGCCCAAAGCAATGCTACCAGTATCCTTGATGCTGGCTGTGGTGAAGGTATTGCCTTGCACCGGGTGTTAGCATTAAGCGGAACAGCCACACCTATGCCAACACTTGTTGGCCTTGATAACAGTCTGGGAGCGCTTAAGATTGCACGAACGCTTCAGACCAGACAAAGCTTCACTAGCGGCGATTTGCTAAACCTACCATTTCCCGACAAACGGTTTGATCTCGTCGTCTCGATGGAGGTATTGGAACATCTGGAAAACCCACACCTTGGGCTACAGGAGTTATGTCGGGTAAGCCGTCGTTGGCTGCTTTTAAGCGTTCCAAATGAGCCATTCTTTCGGGGAGCAAACTTTTTGCGGGCCAAAAATGTACGCGCCTGGGGTAATGATCCGGGCCATGTGAATCACTGGTCTTCACAAGCTTTTCTCCGATTTGTCTCCACACAATGCCGAGTTCATACCTGGCGCACAAGTTTTCCATGGACTCTCGCTCTTTGCAATACCGCGTAACACGCTCTCGCCTGGTCGGGATCATGGTCAGTTCCGTCGTGCTGGTGGCGTGGGCTGCATTTTTATACAATCAGCTTGAGACTCTGCAGCAATATGCCTGGGTCATAGCACCCTCGCAAATGGTTCTGGGTGTTCTTTGGGGAACGATCTATTTTGGTGGCCTGGCCTTGTGCTGGGCCTTTCTAGTACATCAAGGTGCTACCAGCGTGTCCAGCAGCTTGCTCTTCACAACGCTGCAAGTCTGGCTCCTTTCGATGTTCACCCGCTACATACCCGGAAATGTCTGGCACATTCTTAGCCGAGCGGCGCTAGCATCACGTCTTAACATGTCTGCTGCGCAAGTGGTGAGCAGTGCAACCATTGAACAGCTTCTGACTCTACTTGGGGCGCTGACCCTGGTTGGGATCACCCTGCCATTCTGGACTATCGCTGCGGGTAACCACATCTGGCTCCTCGCCCTGTTACCGGTGGGGCTCCTATTCCTGCATCCGCAGATGATGGGTCGTGGTCTCGCGTGGGTTGCCCTACGATTGCGTCGCCCTGAGCTTGCCTGGCATTACACCTACCGTAACGTGCTGACTATCCTGCTTGCGTATACGGTGGCCACACTCTGCTCGGGATTGTCACTTTACTTTGTACTAGCTGGTATGACAACTGTGCAGCTGTGGCACTTGCCCACGGTTGTAGGTGTAGCAGCGCTGGCCTGGGCTGGGGGCTACCTTAGTTTTTTTACACCAAGTGGCCTGGGTGTACGTGAAGCCATTCTGACACTTTTGCTTACACAACTCTATCCACTCCCAGTTGCAGTTACAGCTAGCCTACTCTTTCGCATAGCACTGACGGTTGGTGAGCTTCTCGCTGTACTTATTGCCTGGCTAAGCAATTTATTTGTAAAGGGCGCACATCGTGACAACTCACAAGAGTGATAGCAGCTCCCTGACTACTCCCAATAGGCAGCAGCGCCCCATGCATAGAGATTGGATGCTAGTGACTACAATGGCCGTGAGTCTCTGCCTCCTTGTATCGCTCAGTGTGTTGCGCTATCTTGGCTACAACGCGGGCATGCTCGATTTAGGAAATATGACTCAGGCGATTTGGAGTGTCACGCAGCGACAGCCCTTGCTATTTACCTTCCAGGAAGGCCAGATAAGCCGCCTCGCCTTCCACGTCGAATTAATCTACTTCCTCTTCGTTCCATTCTACATGCTCTGGCCCGACCCACGGCTGCTGTTGATTGGGCAGGCTGGCCTGTTTGTCCTCGGTGCCTGGCCCGTCTACCGGCTGGCACTGCGACGGCTGGAAA
This sequence comes from Chloroflexaceae bacterium, assembly GCA_025454695.1. Taxonomy (GTDB): domain Bacteria; phylum Chloroflexota; class Chloroflexia; order Chloroflexales; family Chloroflexaceae; genus JALONX01. Next base: position 16,848 of record JALONX010000014.1, on the reverse strand, counting down.
GCCGCTTTGCCGCCCGTTGTGCGGCCTGCATCTATCTGTTCTATCCGGTGGCCCAGACGGCGGTGCTGTTCGATTTCCACGGCGACACCCTGGCCCTGCCACTGTTGATGTTTGCCCTTGAGGCGCTGGAGCGCCGCGCATGGCGAAGCTACTGGGTGTTTATTGCTTTAGCCTTGAGCTGCAAATTTTATGTTGCCGCACCAGTGGCGCTCATTGGGGTGTACCTCTGGTTCTGGGGCGGTGAACGGCGGGCTGGCGCACTCACTTTCGCCGTGGGCATTGGTTATGGTTTGAGAGCATTTTTGATTATTCGACGGCTGTTTGCTCCAACACTTGGTGAAACAGTGGCTGCGCCCACTACCATTGGCGGCTCTCTCGCTCACTATTTTGGTGAGTTCGACCAGCTCTGGGCCACGCTCGGCAGTAGATTGGTCAACGCACTGATCGTCTTCGGCCCGGCCCTGTTTCTGGCTCGCTACGGTTGGCGCTGGTTGCTACCGGCGCTCCCCATTGCCCTGGTGGCACTGTTCAGCACTGGCCCTGGTGGCGTTTCCGACTACCGCTACCACCACTATGCGACCGTGGTGCCGTTTGTGGTGATGGCCGTCATTGAGGGAGCGAACCGCATGCGCACACCACCTGCCACTGGTTCAACCACGCAAACGCCAAAACGCAACTGGCGAGCCGACCTGGGCTTTACCACGCTGATTGTGGTGTTGTGCAGTGTTCTGCTAGTGGATACACCACTTAACCCGCGCTTCTGGCTGGGCGTGCCAGGCATGGGCCTTGACCCCGCGGTCTACGGTGTTACAGAACGGGATCGCCTCAAGGATCAGTTTCTGGCACGGCATATCACGCCTACTGATCAGCTGGTTGCTTCAACCTTTCTTGCACCCCATGTGGTCAATCGTAGCACGTTGTATTTGATGCGGTATGCCGATGACCCTGGCGCAGAGCGGATTGGCCGCATATTGCCCCAAGTAGACACCGTACTAACCGATGCGCTGTTCGACTGGTTTATGCCGATTGATGCCACGACCTACGGCGGCGGGGTAGACTACGAGCGGGAAGCGATTGGGGTGGTGTTGCGCGACCCGAACTTTGGCCTGGTGGCAGCGCAGGATGGCTTGCTGGTGTTCCGCCGCGATGCGCCTGAGAGCGAGCGACTCACCCAGCAGGTGGAGGTTTTGCCAAGCGGCACGATCACTAGCAGCAACCCACAACGTTTTGGCGAGAGCCTGGAACTGCTCCAGCACACGGTTGAGCCGCTGGGCAACGGACGGCTGCGGGCCACATTTGCATGGCGGGCGCTGCAACCGCTGGATCGGCCCATGCTGGCAGTGAGCACGCTCGACGGTGTGGCCGGGGCGCGTATGGTTCACCTGCCAACCTACGCCATGCTCCCCGTGACCGCATGGCAGCCCGGCCAGATTATTCGGGAAACCTTCGAGGTGCAACTGCCGCCCGATGTCGCCCCCGGCAGCTACACCTGGCGCACCGGCTGGTACGAGGCCCGTTCGCCTTACGCCGCCCTGACCGACGAGCGCAGCCTGACGGCGGGGAGCAGTGTGGTGGAGTTGGGAGCAGTTGAGGTCAGGTGAAATTGGGGACAATGCGTAATGCGTAATGCGTAATGCGTAATGCGTAATGCGTAAACGGTTTTTACGCATTACGCATTACGTTTTATGCCCTCGTGTTTAGCTCTTCGTAGACTCGCTCGCTAGCACGCGCCGTAGCACTTTGCCGATGAAGGAGCGGGGCAGGGCCTGGCGAAACTCGACGCTGGTGGGCATGGACTCGATGTGAAGGCGCTCGCGCAGAAAGGCGAAAACCTCGGCTTCGGTGGCCCGTTCGCCCTCCCGCAACACTACAAACGCCTTCACCTCACTGCTGCCGTCGGCCTGGGGAATGCCGACCACTGCCGCGTCTACAATTTTGGGGTGTTCGTAGAGCACTTCCTCCACATCGCGGGGGTAGATGTTGAAGCGCCCGGCCACAATCACATCCTTTTTGCGCTCGATGATCTGAAAATAGCCGTCGGAAGTAGTGCGGGCCAGGTCGCCCGTGTGGAGCCAGCCGTCGGCGCTGAGCACCTCGGCGGTTTCGGCGGGGCGCTGCCAGTAGCCCTGCATCACCTGGGGGCCGCGCACCAGCAACTCGCCAATCGCGCCTGGGGGCAGGTCGGCCCCGCTCTCCACATCCACTACGCGGGCCTCGGTGCCCGGCAGCGGCAGGCCAATCGTTCCCGCCCGCCGTTTGCCAAAGATCGGGTTGGCATGCGTCACCGGGCCAGCCTCGCTGAGTCCATAGCCTTCCACCAGCCGCCCCCTGGTGATGCGCTCAAAGCCCTCTTGGATCTCCACCGGCAGCGGCGCGGCCCCGCTGATGCAGCCCTTGAGCGACGAGAGGCCAAACTTGCGCACGTCGCGCACTTCGTTCAGGGCGGCGTACATGGGCGGCACACCAGGAAAAATGGTCGGGCGCTCGCGGCGGATGGTGTGCAGCACATTCTGCGTCTCGAAGGTGGGCAGCAAAATCATCGAGGCCGCAATCGCCACCGCAAAGTTCATCGCCGCCGTCATGCCGTAGGAGTGAGAAAAGGGGATGGCACACAGCACCCGCTCGTTGCCCGGCTCGGCCCCCGTGAACCAGGCGCTGGTTTGCAAGGCGTTGGCGTAGAGGCTGCGGTGGCTATGCACCACGCCTTTGGCCTCGCCAGTAGTGCCGCTGGTGTAGAGTATCACCGCTGGCGCGGCAGGATCAAGCGTCGGCAGGGCAACCTCGGTCTCACCATCCTTACGAAGTCGCGCCAGCCAGAGGCCACGTTCGGACTCATTAGCAGGCACGCGGTGGCCTTCCCGATCCTGGCGCAGCAGCGTGAAGAGCTGGCGCTGCACCGGCGGCAGGTATTCCTTCAGGTTGGTGTAGACCACGCGCTGAAACGGCACATGCTGGCGGGCTTCGGCCACCAACTCGTGAAACAGGCTCAGGGCCACAATCGTGCTGGCCCCCGAGTCGCGGGCGTGGTGCAGCAGCGTGTCGGCATCAAACAGCGGGTTGGAAAGCACCACCACGCCGCCCGCCAGCAGCACGCCGTAATAGCAGATCACCGCCTGGGGCACGTTGGGCAGCAGCAGCAGCACTCGTTCGCCCGGTTCCAGTCCCGCCCGCACGAGGCCCCGCGCAAACCGCAACACCTCGCCAGAAAGTTCATAGTAGCTCAGCGTGCGGCCATAGAACTGCACCGCTGGCGCATTGGGAAAGCGCCGCACCGCCTCGGCCAGCAACCCGGTGAGCGGCGCATGAGGAACGGTGATGCTCTGAGGTACGCCCTCGTCGTAGGCGGCGAACCAGGGGTGAGAAGGATTCGACATATGTACAAATATACAAAGGCTGAAGGTGGAAGGCTGAAGCCTGAAGGTTGCTCATTCCAAGGATTCATCCTTCATCATTCATCCTTCAGCCTTTCTTGCAGTCACCTTGTCATCTGAGTCTGGTCTCGGCTCTGCCGCTTCCGCCTCACGCCAGCTGGTAGCCCCTTCCAGGAAGCGATCCAGCATGCGGTTGACGGCTTCAGGTCGTTCGAGATGGGTCAGGTGGCGGGTGTAGCGCACGATTTCCAGCCTGGCGTCGGGCAGCAGTTCCGCCGTTTTGCGGGCCATGGCCTCCGACACAATAAAATCCCACTGACCACCAATCACCAGGGTAGGCACGCGCACCTGCGGCAGCAGCCGATAGCCCTTCCAGTGAAACAGGGTGCCACCGAGCAGTTTTTGCAGCACAAACACCGGCGCATAGGTTTTGGGCCAGAGAATTGGGCGAATAAATTCCAGGTATTTCAGGGGCAGCGGTGATTTGATGACAAACTCCTGCAATGGGTTCAGACCCATCTCCGGGCCAGTCGCAATGAGCACCAGGCGATTGAGACGGGCGGCCTGGGTGGCAGCAAAGGTGATAGCGATTGGCCCGCCGAAGGAGTGGGCCATAAGCGTGAATGGCTCCTCCACTTTCATCACTGACAGCAGTTGGGTGAAATCCCACAAAAACTCTTCTAACGAATACGCTGAGTCGGGCTTTTCCGACTGGCCGTGGCCCCGCAAGTCAGGCGCGATGACGCGGTAGTTGGGAGCCAGGTGTGCGAGTTGCTTTTCCCACTGGGTTGCCGTGCCACCAGCCCCGTGGATGCAGACCACCGTGCCCCGCCCTGGCGATTTGAGCGGCCCCACGTCAATCACGCTGAGGCGAACGGGCACGCTGCCAGAAACAGTAATGGTGGTGCGGTGCTGGTTGAAATCCATAGGGCTGCTGTGTACTGCGTAAATTTCAGTCTACGTACTGCGTACTGCGTACTGCGTAACCCGAGTCATCTCTGCGCCTCTGCGCCTTTGCGTCTCTGCGTTTCTGTTCAGAAAATCGTCAATCGAGAAACGCCAGCAACTCGCGCTCAAAGGCGGCGGGCCGTTCGTCCATGGGGTTGTGCAGCGCACCGGGAATAACCACAAAACGTGCGCCGGGGATAAGCCGGGCGGTGCGGCGGGAATGTTCCAGCGGCACCAGCGCATCGAACTGGCCGCTCACCACCAGCGTCGGCATCGCCAGATTCGCCAGACGCTCACCCGCGTGCTGGTTGATGAGCGAGTGCAACAGATGACGCAGGCCCGCCGGGTCGCATTTGGCGACGTAGGCAGAGCGGCGCAACCAGGGGCGCAACCAACCCCCGCCATGCAGGTTTGGCACCATTGCACCAACGGGGCTGAAGCGCTGGCTCAACGTCTGCGAGAAGCGCAACGCCGACCAGCCTACATCGTCCCACAGATAGGCCCGAATGTAGGTTGGCATGCGGTGGGCATCTATGGCGGCATCCACCAGCACCAGCCGCTCCACCAGATCGGGCCGTTGGAGGGCCACTTCCGCCGCAACCGCCCCGCCCATGGAATGGCCCACCAGGACAATCCGTTCCAGGCGGTGGGCGGCGCAGAAGTACTCTACCGTGCGAGCCAGGTCGGCAATGCTGCGATGCACACCCAGCGGCGAACTTCCGTGGCCGGGCAGATCAAGCGCGAAGGCACGGTAGTTGGGGGCTAGCGCCTGAAGTGTACTCCACCAGAGTTCCTTAAACGCGGCCCAGCCATGCAGCAGCAGCACGGCTTGGCCACGTTCGCCAGCGTGCAGGTAGCTCACGCTCAAGTTCTGATCCCAGCAGGGATACAGTGTCGCTCCTGGTGGCGGAAAATGGTTATGAGTCGGCATTGTTGTCATATCGTGATCATTATAACACCCCTTGCCCTGTTATACTCAGGGTGTATACTGTGGACAAACCGATTGACGATTGCCTGATCCCCATCGGGAGCCAATCTCAGTTATCGCCAAACTCAAAGATGGTAACTTACCATACACCAGAGTACAGAGCGAGCCAAAATGACACATCATTCATTAACCCCGGCTTACACAGAATTTGCAGTTGACATGCGTTTGTATCTGTGAGTCTGTAAATGACAGCGCTTACGCGGTGAGAAGGCTTTAGAACACGAAACCTACGAACATGCGCAAAACCCACGAACAATCGCTAGCTTTCGTGCGTTTACGCTGGCTTTCACGCCCGTCGCGCTCCAAATGCTTGTGGATGACCGCGTAAGTCCTGTAAATGGCACGAGTTACGCGGTGCGGGTGTGGGAGCGGCTCCGCCGCTCCCACGCCCCCCTTGTTCCGCTCGCCGGGGCGGCTTCGCCGCCCCGGCGAGCGGAACAAGCAAGCATTTCAGAGGGTCTGCGATCCTCCAAACCTCCCGCTTGAGGAGCGACCGCGTACTTGTGTAAATGAGAACAAAGATGTCTGTATGTTGAAGCCCTGCCCAACGGACACGCTGTAGATTGAAGGAGACCTCATGAGCCAGGATTTAGAGAATGTCTTTGTGCAACTGGTGGACGCAAGCTGGCACCGCTTCAACGAGCAGCAGCACAACCGCCACATGGATGAACTGCTGCTCGGTGCGGTGATTACGACGATGGTGGAAGATGGCCTGTCGCTGATTGACTTGACTTCGGACGGGATGGCCCACTACCTACGCTTTGAACACATGCCGACCAAGAACCGCATGATCTTTCAGCTGACGAACCAGAGCGAGAACCTGATCGCCGCGAAGGTGCTCGGGCGCTATGGCGATGTGGTGATTGGCTATGGCGAGCGGGTCAACAACGCGGGAACCCTCTACCAGACGCTGAAATCGGAACTGAAGAGCCAATTTCTGGACAGCGGCGAGCCAGGTGTTATCACCACCGACGCTGATATTTCGTCCGGCTACATCTATGTGCAGGTGCCGCTGATTCTTGATCTGGATGTGTATTTTACGGGCCAGTACGAGGTAAACTATGCCCTGCTGCGCCAGCACATCAACGCCACCATCCATTCGTTGCAGAAGTACCTGCGGGGACGGCTGGCAGTGTGACAAGATGACAAGGTGACAAGGTGACAAGTGAAGAAGGATGAAGTGCCAGATACGTGCAGCTTTAGCCTTTAGCCTTCAGCCTTTAGCCTTTGTTCACTCGTAATTCGTAACTCGTAATTCGTAACTTAGAAAGGCATACGCATGCTTTCTTTTCTCTCAAAATTCCAGCATCGCCAGGAGATGCGCGAAAGCAAGGATGAAGTGTTAGTCGGCGAACTGGTGCTGGCCATGGCCAAGCTCAACTGCGCCGCCATCGGCTTCTTCGCCGACGCCGACCGCCAGGCCGTGCGCTTTAAGCCGAAGGGCGACCATGTGCTGCATTCGGTGACGATTATTCTCGACCGCAAAACGGGCGACAGCAGGTTGCAGGAGATGCTGATCGGCAGCAAGGCTACGCTCAAGTTCCAGGCCGAGATCAAAAACTACATGGCCGACCCCGATGACCTGCTGAAGATGTACAAGACTGACCTGCAAAACATCTTCAAAATGCCGATTCTGGGCAATGTGCGCCTCGACCACCAGCTCAATTCGGTGCTGGCCAGCACCACCCATGTGATTGATATTGATGACTATATTTTGAAGGGAACCGCAAGCACCGAGCGGCTCAAAGGGCTGCTGCAAAGCACCATCGCCACCCTGCGCGAAAAGCTGGTGCCCTACAAGAAGAGCCACGCCCCGGCCCCCGCGCCTGCGCCCGCCCCGGCTCCCGCGCCCGCCCAGACCTACAGCCCACCCCAGCCTACTCCGGCCCAGCCCACCCAACCGGCTCAGCCGACACAGCCCGCCCCGGCACCGCAGCAGCAGCAGCAGCAGCCGGAAGCGCCCAGCAGCGGCGGCCTGTTTAAGAACTTCCCGCCGAAAGGGTAAAACGGGGCAATGCGTAAAACGTAAAACGTGAAACGTGAAACGTAATCACACTCACGTTTCACGTTTCACTTCTCTGTGTCCTCTGTGGCAAACCAAATAAAGTTGTGATTATCATACTAAACTGCTTGTGAGCCGTGCTATAATATGTACATTCCAAAAGGGATGGAGGCACGGCTATGGCGATTGGAAAAATTTCCCTGGGCCATGTTCACCGCATGGTTGAGCGGATGGATGCATGGTTGCAGGCCCGCCCCGAGCTACGGCGCTGGCTCAAGGTGTTGCGGCTGGGGCTGTTTCAGTTTGGCATGGGCCTGTCGCTGGCCCCCATCACGGGCACGCTCAACCGGGTGCTGATTGACGACATGCGCATCCCGGCGGTGGCGGTGGCCCTGCTGATCGCCCTCCACTACTTCGTCTCGCCCACCCGCGCCCTCATCGGCTACCGCTCCGACCAGTATCGGGCGGAGGGCAACTGGCGCACCCCCTACCTGGTCTTGGGCGCAATGCTCACCTACGGCGGCCTGGCCACGGCACCCTTCACCCTGATTTTGCTAAGCGGCGAAGGTGTGCTGCCCTTCTGGCCCGCCTTTATCTTCTGCCTGTTTATCTTTCTGGCCTATGGCCTTGGCGTCAATATTGTGGAAACGATTTTCCTGGCCCTCGTCAGCGACATCACCCCACCGAAGGAACGGGGGCGGGTGCTGGCCGTGCTATGGATGATGCTGGTGCTTGGCACGGTGGCCGGTTCTTTCATCATCGGCCAGCTATTGGTTAACTACAGCCATGTGCGGCTGATTCAGGTGATGCAGGGGTCGGCGGTAGCTTTTATCGCCCTTACGTTTATCGCTCTGTTGGGGCAAGAAAAACTCAACCGGCGCGGCAAGGTCGAAAGCGCGCACGCACCTGCACCCATGCGCCAGACGCTCCGTGAGTCCGTGCGAATGCTGTGGCGCATGCCCGTGCTGCGGAAGCTGTTCGTGATTCTCTTTCTGGCCACGCTGGGCTTTGCCTGCCACGATGTGCTGCTGGAACCCTATGGCGGCCAGGTGCTGGGCATGAGCGTCGCCGCTACCTCCCAACTGACCGCGTTCTGGGGCATGGCAATGATAGTGGCGGTGGCCCTGTCGGGCTGGTGGCTCTGGCGGGGCGGCTCGTCCGTCGCGCTGATTATGGCGGGCTGCGCCGTGGGCGCGTTGGGCTTTCTGGTCATCAGCATCGCCAGCAGCGCCGAGGCGGTGAGTCTCTTCCGTGGCGGCGTCTGGTTGATTGGCATGGGCCGGGGCGCGTTTATTGTGGGTAGCCTGGCCCTGGTGATGGCCCTGGTGGACACCAACCATGCCGGGTTGTTCCTTGGTCTCTGGGGCCTGATGCAGGCGCTAGCACAAGGGTTTGGCACCATCGGCAGCGGCCTGGGCCGCGACCTCATTCAGCACGCCACGGGCCAGGTGGCCCTGGGCTACACCGCCGTCTACGAGACGGCCCTGGTGTCGCTGGTGGTGGCCCTGCTGCTGCTGGCGGTGCTGCGGGTGGGCCGCGACATGCGTCGCGTGCGCTCGCCCTGGGCCGGGTTGCAAGAGGTTCCCGCCGACCAGATTGTGTTTTAATGTTTGGCGTGATGGCCTGTAGGGTCGCCATATATGGCGACCCTACGCCCAAACGACCCCATGTCCACACCGCCAACGCTGGAACAGGCCCTGCAACGCCACGGCGACGCGCTCTACCGGGTTGCGCTGTTGCTGGCTGCCAACGAGCGCGCCGCCGCCCGGCTGCTGCGGACGACGGTAGGGCGGCTCATCGCCCAGCCGCCGCCGACTCACGATCTGCCCGACCTGCTGGCCGTGCTGTGTACCATGTCGGTCTGGCAGGAGCAACACCCGCCCCGCCAGCCGCGCCTGCCGTTCCGTGCCCCGCCGCCGCTGGCCCCAACGATGCCCTCTTCAGCGCGGTGCTGGCCTTGCCCCGCGAGCAGCGCCAGAGCCTGGCCTTGCACCTGCTGCTCGGCTACGATGCGCCGTTGGCCGCCCACATTGCAGGCGGCAGCCCGGAGGAAGAGCGCAGCCGCCTGAGCACGGCCCTGCAACGGCTGGCCCGCCCGGCTGGCGTGCCACTGCCCTACGAAAGCCAGAGCGACGAGTGCCCCACTATTCGCCGCCGCATTAGCGAACTGGCCGAGCAGCGCCACAGCGAGGCCGACACCCGCGCCCACCTGGCCGTGTGTAGCGCCTGCCGCACGTTTGAACGGGCCTGGACGGAGCTAAACCACATGGTGGAGGCCCACCTGCGCCAGGTTCTGCGCGATCGCAGTCTGCCCGCACCGCTGACGCAGGAACTGCTGCGCCTGGTGCGCCCGCCGGAACGCTGGCACAATCGCACCCTGCTGCGCTTTGGCCTGCTGCTTGGCGCGGTGGCACTGGTGCTGGCCTACCTGGTGTTGCCGGGTTTTCTGCGCCCGCCGCCGGAAGATGAAACGCCCCTTGCCACCAACGCACCTCCCGCCGACCCGCGAGCACTGGTGCAGCAGGCCCTGGCAACAAGCGACCTGACGCCGGGGCAAAACAACGGCATCTGGCATGGCGTGTGGGAGATTTTCTGGTATTTTGGCGATGGCACCTACGCCCCGCTGCGGGCCGAGGCATGGATTGATGGCCGCAACCCCGCCCGCCACCGCCTGCAACTCAGCCACAGCAGCGGCGGTGCCCCCTATGAACTCCAACTGGGCGACGGACAAGGGCAAATCTGGTACGCCCTTGATCCGCTCTACCAACCGTCGTTGTATGGCAGCAACATTATCCGCATGCCCGCCAACCGCCCCGACCTGGCCCAGTGGGCGATGAATCCTTCCGACCAGGAGCTGGCCCGCCGTGCCCGCCTGGCCAGCGGCGCATGGGACTTGGGGGCGGCTTACCTGCGCCAGGCTACCGCCGCCGCCAACCTGCGTACCCTGGGGCGGCAGCGGGAGAGCGGCCACACAGTGCAAATCGTCAGTTTTAGCGGCACCAGCCCGCTAGAAGTGCCGCCCGACGCCTCCGGCAACCCCGGCCCCACCACCATCCTGCTGGCGATTGACATTGACGATGGGCGGCTGCGCCGGGTGACCGAGCTGGTTGGCCCCCGTGGCGGCAGCCAGACCAGCCGCGTCACATGGCGGCTGCGCGAGGAGAGCTGGCTTGCCACTGCCAGCCAGATCAACGCCGCCTTCGACATTAGCCAGGCATGGAACGGACGAGGCCGCTTTGATGCTGAGCCTGCCCGTGACCAGGCCGCCGACCTGAATCTGTTGCTGCTGGGTGGCAACAACGCCCTGCTGTCACCGATGTATTTGTTAAACGGATTCCCGTTCCAACTCCCCGCCGTTCCGCCACCGGGGGCTGAACGCATGCTCCTGCGCCAGTGCGACTGGACAGGGCAGGATACTTGCCCGACTGGCCCCTTCGGTGGTGCGATCTATTTTGGGCCGGGGCGCTGGCTCACCCTCACCACTATTCCGTGGACAAGGGCGACAGGCAGTGAAACCTTGCAACTGGATGACTGGGACGTGAGCATGCAGGCGGGCAAGGGCAGCAGCTATCGCATTGCCCTGGCAACGAGAGGAGCATCAACCACGAACCGGCAGTATAGCTTTACAGTAGAAGGCATGCTGCTGGAATCTCGCGGGTATAGCAGAGCCGAACTCCTGGCGGTGTTAAACAGCCTCAAGCCCTTTGATGGCGAAAGCCTGCGGGCGCACCTACCTCTGCTGGTGCCAACCACCAACGACGGGGCTGCCCGCCGGGCTATGCTCGAAGCCCTGGCTGTGCCGCGCCCGCCCGCTCCTGGCGAACTGCTGACATGGCGTGAGCGCAGCTACGGGCGGCAAAACCCACAGATCGCCATGCCCACCGACCCCTACAGCCCACCGCCCTACAGCGGCCTGCCCGAAACCACCCTGAGCGAGCAGTGGATGAGCAACAATGGCGTGGGCGCTGGCGAAACCGTCATCGTGCAACAGGCTGGTGCTTCCTGGTTCAGCACCCTGGAAGATTACACCACCTTCGTTCGCACCAGCAACGAGCAGGGCCAGCCGCTCCAGACACGCTACGAAGGCCCCGAACGTGCCTGGACGTTCGACCAGCAAAACAGCGTGCTGCAAAGCTGGCCCTGGCAGGGCAACATCAACCGAGGAGCCGCATTTACTGATGGCGATTTCCGTCTCTGGGGGATTTTGCAACCGCCAACTTCTGCCGTGTCGCTCACCATGCAAACCCTGCCCAACGGCACCAGAATCGTGACGGCGACTGAGATGGTGGCCGACCCAAACGGGCGTTGGAACAACCTAACAGGAACAGGCCACGCTGACGAATGGCCCTCCATACGCGACCTGCGGCCAGTGCAGATGCTAACCGAGTTTACCCTGCCGCCCAACGGTCGGGTGAGTGCGGTGCGAACGTATGCGGTGCCTGCTATTCCCGAATTTCAAGTCACCATAGATGGAAAAGCCCTTCCCGAGTCGAGCGTGACCGTCACCAACGATGTTCTGAGCTTTACCCTGCCGAATGGCGACCAGGTGCAAATGCCGCGAGGTACATTCACCAACGATAGCGGCGAGATTCGCTTTACCCACGGCAATACGCACATGGTGAACGTGCGCTATCGCACAGCGACAAGCCCAGGTACACCCATCCTCGTGCGCTCCTGGGAATTGCTGGAGGAACGGCGCAGCACCCTCGCCGACGCACCGCCCGAACTCAGCAGTGGCACGCTGCCCCAGGCGCTGGTTGTGCTCAATTGGAACTCCGCTGCGTCGCAACCACGGGCGGTGTACAATCCACAACCACAACTGCTACAACAGCGACTAGAAGGAAAAACCTACTCGGTTTTTCTGCCAACGCCAGCCAGTGACATGCAACTGGTCTCGCTGAATGACCTGGGCAGTGTCGGTGGCATGAACGACCTGTTTCACACCGCTTTGCGGGCTGGCGTTGCCGACCGCTACAGCTACCTCTGGACATCTGCGGGCAGCAATCACACGATGTCGTTCATCCAGGGATCAGCCGAGAAGCTGCGGGCCTTTATCCGTTCCCACTGGAACACCCCATGGAGCAGCAGCCAGCAACGTCGCCTCACCATCGCCGGGCAAGAGGTGGATGCCTGGCTGATGGACAACACCAGCAACAGCGCCGGAACCGGCTGGCTCTTCGCCGAAGTTGACGGCACGCTGATCGTCGTTGAAGCCCCGCGTACCTTTTTCAACGATTCCGGCCTTGCCATACTCGCCAGCATGCGCCGAACAAACTGACCCCAGCCCGACAGCAACGCAGAGACGCAGAGGTGCAGAGGCGCAACGTGATTACAGATTGTAGATTGTAGATTGCAGACTACTGGGCAGCAACGCAGAAGCGCCGAGATTGCAGATTACGCAGTATGCAGTACGCAGTACGCTTCACGTTCACCTTGTCATCTTGTCATCTTGTCAGCCCTTCGCATTCCCTGTGCAAGAAATTGACAATTAAATTGTTAAAACATACAATAGAAACGTTAAGGTTAGATTGAAGGTTACATGTGGGCCGTCGTACACGCCAGCGTGTGGTAGGTTGGGGTGTTTTGGGCAAACGAAATGTGTTGCCAAAATCTGGACGACTGTAGCTAGATTGTCACCCTGAGCGCAGCGAAGGGTCTTGGCGTCACGACGCACAAGATTCTTCGCTGCGCTCAGAATGACGTGATGGCCACGCCAGATTTGATACAAGGGTAGTAGCAATCAGATTCTTCCCCACCCCACAGCGCAGCGCGTACTGGTCATAAGGGAAAAGTGTGTTTTGTAGTTGTAGGAGGAACGAATGCGTTCGAGATTGTTGGCCCTGTCATCTCTGCTTGTGACCCTGGTGCTGGTGGCATGTGGCGGAGCCGCCCCAGCCGCCGCCCCCACCGCCGCCCCGGCGGCCCCCGCCGCAGGTGCTACGGCTGCTCCGGCTGCCACCGCTGCTCCAGCTGCCGCCACCGCTGCTCCGGCGGCCTCTGGTGAAAAGATTCAGCTAATCATCGGCACGGGCGGCACCGGTGGTGTGTTCTTCCCCTATGGCGGTGGCCTGGCCAAACTGCTGACCGAAAAGATGCCCAACACCAACGCCACTGCCCAGGAAACTGGCGGCTCGGTGGACAACATGAAGCTGCTTCAGAGTGAAGAGGCCCAGATTGGCTTCACCACCGTGGACTCGGCCTTCGACGCCCTCAACGGTACAGGGGCCTACGAAGCCACCGGCAAAGTCCCTGCCACCACCATCGCCGTGCTCTACCAGAGCTACGTCCACTTCATCGCCAACCCTGATGCGGGCATTGCCACCGTGGCCGACCTGAAGGGCAAGCGTGTGTCGGTTGGTTCGGCGGGCAGCAGCACCGAAGCCGTGGCCGACCGCATGCTGGAAGCGGCAGGCGTCAATCCGCAGAGCGACATCACCCGCGAGAACCTGGGTGTGGCCGACTCCGTGGCCGCTATGAAGGACGGCAAGGTTGACGCTTTCGTCTGGGTGGGGGGCTTGCCCACCGCCGCCGTGACCGACCTGGCCACCACCAACAAGATCATCGCCCTCGACACCAGCAGCCTGCTCCAGCCAATGGTGGACAAGTATGGCCCGCTCTACACCGAAATGAACCTGCCCGCTGGCACCTACAACGGCGTTGACGCCGAAGTCAAGGGCATCGGCATTGGCAATATTATCGCTGTGCGCGAAGACATGCCCGCCGAGCAGGTGACGGCCATCCTCACCACCATCTTCGACAACCTGGCCGAAGTGCAGCAAATTCACCCCGCCGCCCGCTCGCTGGCGCTGGAAACCGCCTGGACTGGCTCCTCCATCCCATTCCACCCGGCGGCCATCGCCTTCTACACCGAGAAGGGCGTCTGGAAGGGTAATTAAGTGCTGAGTGCTGAGTGCTGAGGTGTGGGGTTGTTGGGTTGTTGGGTTGTGGCGCTGGCCCCATTGCTTCCACAACTCCACAACTCCACAACTCTACTGATTCTTGGTTCTTACCAGTGGAGGAAAGATAGCGATGGCCACAAACGCCCCCGCAGCTGATGATGACTCCCTGAGTCAGGATAAGCTTTCGCAGATTATCGAAGAGTATGAATCGGAGTCAGCGACTCGCAAGCTGAGTGGCCCCTGGGCCTGGGTGGTGGGGCTGCTGGCGGCGGGCCTCTCAATCTATGCCCTCTACTGGACGCAGTTTAGCATCACTACCCAGATTTATCGCGCCAGCTTTTTGATGCTGATTCTGGCCCTGACCTTCTTCTACTTCCCCATGTGGAAGCGCGACCGCGCCCGGCCCACCATCCTCGACGTTGCCTTAGCGCTTATTGCCGCTGGGTGTCTGATCTACCTGATGCTGCACTTCCGCGAGGCCCTGCAACGCACCACCCAGCCGCTGTTGATTGAAGTTGTGTTGGGAACAATTCTGGTTGTGCTAGTGTTGGAGGCGACGCGGCGCACCACCGGCCTGGCGCTCACCATTGTGGCCCTGGTATTTATTCTCTATGCCCTGTTTGGGCGCTGGGTGCCCGAACCGTTTGATCATCGCGGCATCACATGGCAGCGGCTGATTGGGGCGAACTACCTCGACATTCGCGGCATTTTTGGCATTCCGCTGGATGTGGCCGCCACCTTCATCGTGCTGTTCACCATCTACGGCGCGGTGCTGGAGTATAGCGGCGCAGGCAAGTTTTTCCTCGACTGGTCGTTTGCAGCCCTGGGCAAATCGCGCAGCGGGGCTGGGCCGGGCCGCACCGTCACGGCGGCGGGCTTTTTGTTGGGCACCGTCTCAGGCAGCGGCGTGGCCACCACTGTCACGCTTGGCTCGCTGGCCTGGCCCATGCTGAAAAAGGCGGGCTATGAGCGCAACAACGCCGGTGGCATGCTGGCCGCATCCGGCATTGGGGCCACGCTCTCGCCGCCCACCCTGGGCGCAGCCGCCTTTCTCATCGCCGAATACCTCAACATCTCCTACTTGCAGGTGTTGATGATGGCCTGTATTCCTACCGTGCTTTACTACCTTTCGATTTTACTGATGATTGAGGCCGACTCACGGCGCATGGGCACGGTGGCCGTGCCGGTAGACACCCAGCCCATCTGGGAACTGACGCTGAAATATGGCTACCACTTCACCTCGCTCTTCGCCGTCGCCATCCTTATGGGCACTGGCATGACGCCCTTTATGGCCGTGTTCTGGTCAATCGTCATCGCCTTCTGTCTCAGCTTTCTGCGGCCCGAAACCCGCCTCACCTCGCTAGGGGCGGCGGCGGCGGGCCTGGTGCTTACAGTGGTGTTGCTGCTGGCGGAGGTAACGAACCTGCTGCCCACCATGCGAGCCTCCATCGCCGCCTTCTGGGGCATCATGCTCACGGTGGCGATTGCCGCCGTGCAAGCCCTGCGCCACAAGCTGCGCCGCGAGCCGGGCGAAAACGAGAACCTGCGGGTGCTGAACGCGCTGGAGTATGGCGGGCGGAGTGTGGTGGCAATCGCCGCTACCACCGCCTGCGCCGGAATCATCGTTTCGGTGGTCACGCTCACCGGGCTGGGCCTCAAAATCTCCGGCCTGATTGTCAACCTGGGCGGCGGCAGCCTCTTCTGGACGATCTTCTTCGCGGCGATTGCGGTCTGGGTGCTGGGCCTGGCGGTGCCGGTTACCGCCTCCTACATTCTCGGCGCGGTGATGATTGTGCCCGCCCTGACCGACGTGGGCGTGCCGCTGGCAGCGGCCCACATGTTCATCTTCTACTACGCCGTGCTGGCCGACGTGTCGCCGCCTACCGCCCTGGCCCCCATGGCGGCCTCGGCCATCACCGGGGGCAGGCCCTGGACGACCATGTTTATGGCCTGGAAATACTGCCTGCCCGCCTTTCTGGTGCCGTTTATCTTCACCCTGAGTCTGGAAGGAGCCAGCCTGCTGTTGCTGCTGCCGGAGGTGGCCACGCCTACGCCGGAGCAGTTTGTGTTGCCCTTCGGCAACGCCATCGAGGTGGCCACCTGGCTAGCAGCCCTTGGCGCTGGCGGCTGGTGGTTCACTATCACGCAGGCCTTTCTCACCGCTTGCGTGGCGGTGGCGGCCTTTGCCGGGGCCTTTGGTGGCTGGCTGCTCAAGCAAGCCACCATGCTCGAACGAGTGTTGCTTGGCGCGGCGGGCGTAGCCCTACTCTACGCCAACACCACTTTCGACCTGGTGGGCCTGGGGTTGCTGGTGCTCGTCGGCGTGATGCACGTCGTTCGCGTGCGGCGGGCCGCGCCTGCGGTACCAGCCGGGGCCGATTAAATCCAGCAGGTAAACACAGAGACGCAGAGGAATTTGGATGAAGGTAGAGCCGCAAGATGTTGCGGCTCTCCGCCATGTTGCGGCTCTCCGCCATGTTCCTTGTCATCTTATCACCCTGTGCTGCGAAGCTCCAACTTTCAAAAAGCGCTCCATCGTGCTACAATTCAGGTGTACCGCATATTGAGGAGTACACCGATGGATCCCATGTATGTTCTGACCGCTGTGGTGAAATATACCTTTGTGGCCGCCCTGGGGGT
>JALONX010000374.1 GCA_025454695.1 Chloroflexaceae bacterium | reverse complement strand
ATGTTGGCCTCGTATATGCCGTCTTCCAGGTCAATCATATAGCGGGCGGCGTCACAGTGAATGCGGGGCATGCGCCCGGTTTTTGCGTCCAGGGCATACTGGCCATTGGGGTCGGCCCGCATAATCAGTGCGCCGGGCCGCACCTCCAGCGAGACACGCCGCACCTCCCCCACTGCATCGCGCCAGCGTTGTAGCACCGCCCGCCCGATGTAAATATCTACCTGCACGCCACTTTTGGGGTGGCGCGGGGTGCGGCGGCGCAGGCTCACATGGTTGGCCTTGGGTGCGCCCAGGTTGGCGGTGATGTAGGGCCGTGGCTCTGGGTCACCCCGGCCTGTCGCCGGATTGGCCGTTTCGGTTGCGGCGCTCACACCGTCGCTGCTGCTCTTAGCTTTTGGCGGGCGGCCCCGGCGGCGTGGCGCAGCAGGAACTTGGTCGGCACGGGGGGAAGCCCCATCTACCAAATCTTTTTTGCTAAACCAGCGTTTTTCGCTGCCCAGGTCAAGCTCAACAGCCGTCCAGATTCCATCCTTCCGCGAACGTAAACCGGTAACGGTGCCAGTTTTGCCGGCAAACATGCTCCGAATGTCGGAGCGAATCTGTAGCATTTCACCGATGTGTGGTGCATCTTTCACAACGGTCTCCTAAATATTTACTTAAGGCGTTTCAAGGTGCCTGGGTGGTGAGAGGCCCGGGCACACAAAGGATTGACACGGGGCTGGGTGGGTGAACTGCTGCCCATCTCTTTTTATGCCGTGCCAGCGACCCAATCGGCAAGCAGGGGCTGGTGTTTCACCGGTTCAAACTCGGCAAAGCGATAGGTTGCTAACCCCTGCTGGTGATAGGGGTCGTTGGTGAAAAAGGCTTGCAACGCATCGAGTGATGGGGCGCGGGCCACCACCAGGCCGCCAGTTTTGGGCACCAGCGGCCCTGAACAGAGCAACCAGCCCTTGTCGTAGCCAGTTTGCAGAAAGGCCCGGTGTTCCGGCACTACCTGGCTCAGTTGTTCAAATGGCACGCTGTAGGTGATTTCCACGAGAAAATGTTTCATAGTGTTGTCTCTCGCGTTCTATAGCAGGTTGCAGATCGGTTGAGCCAGCACCATAGGGGTGTATCGCATCGCCGTGCTGTTGCAATCTGCCAATCTGCAATCTGCTATAAGGCTATGCAACAGATGGCACAGCGCACGCCAGGCCAACCTGGTCGTGTTGCGCTATGCCGGTTCTGTCCGCTCTGACAAATCAGGCATCACAGGCTAGGCAATGTCCAGCAATTCGACTTCAAAAATCAGCGTGGAGTTAGGCGGAATCAGGCCATTGCCCACACCCTGGGCACCATAGCCCATGTCAGGCGGAATGGTGAGACGCACTTTGTCACCCACGCGCATGGTGGCCACGCCTTCGTCCCAGCCGCGAATCACGCGGCCACGGCCCAGGGGGAAACGGAAGGGCTGACCACGGTCAACCGAGCTGTCAAACTTTTTACCGTTGGTCAGCCAGCCCGTGTAGTGAACAACGACGGTATCGCCGGTTTTGGGGGTTGCGCCGGTGCCGTCCACCAGCTTTTCAATCTGTAATCCAGTTGCGGCCATGTAGCTACTCCTTGGACTCAACAGCGCTCGCCACAACGGCGATAGCTTCGATTTCGATCAGATACTCCGGGGCTACCAGCGCCGTGACACCAACGAGGGTGCTGGCGGGCGGGTGTGCTGCGGGCAGAAAGGGTTTACGTGCCTCGCGGATGATGTGTACCGCTTCTGGTGTCAGATTAACCACAAAGGTGGTAAGCTTCACCACATCAGCCATGGTTGCGCCAGCGGCGGCGAGGGCACATTCCAGGTTACGAAAGGTGTGTTCCGTCTGCGTGCGCAGGTCGCCGGGTGCCACCAGCCGACCCTGGGCATCTACCCCGAGTTGGCCTGACACATAGACGGTAGTGCCGCCTGCAGTGGCCACTACCTGCGAGTAGCCTGGGGGGGTTGGGAGGCCACTGGGGTTGAGAAACTGCCGCTCCATTGGGCGAACTCTCTTTCAGGTTACTCACAGGGCAGTCACATCGCATCGTTTAGTGCTGAGTATACCATGTAATCTGGCCCTTCCAGGCACCCTGACACGTTGTCAGGTTTTTTACTGACAGGGTGCGCAGATAGCTGATCTATGCTACGATAGGCGCACAACTTTTGGGCCAAACAGATGTGACCAGGAGCGAGGAGCATGACCGACTCGTTGATGCAAAAATCTGATCTACCGTTGCTCCAGCACCAGCCGCTGCTGTGTGTGCGGCTGCTGCCGGTGGCAGGTGGGCTGATGCTGTGCCAGGGCGATGAACCCGGCGAGGCTGTTCAGCTGTATGTGCCGACGGAGGAGGTGGCGGCGCTGGTGCTGGCCCTCCAACATCATGCCAGCCAGCATTCGCCAGAGCTGGATGAGCTGCTGCCTGAACTCGGCATCTGGCGGGTTACAGGCACTATTTTGTATGATGATGACTACGGCGAAGAGGCCCTGATTGACCTGGATATGACCTGCGAAGCGGTGGATGAGGCCGAGGCGGTGCGGCTCACGCTGGAGCAGCTGCAGGAGCGCTACATGGGCGCCGCCTGGGATGGCACGCCTGTGTGCGAGCGGCAGTTTGGGGGCGGTTAGATGTTCACCGCAGAGACGCAACGGGCACAGAGAACAAAGAGTGTATACCAGTTTTAATTTTTAAAGCTTGTAAGGGGTTCATCAACAACGTCTTTTGGTCGTAACTTCCATGTCACCCCGAACGAAGGTGAGAGGTTTGCAACGTATGGCCATGCGGATTCCTCCCTGCGGGCGGAATGACAATGCCGATCATTGGAGCCAAGAAAACGTCGTTTACAGAGCACTCAGTAGTCTGTACACAACGCCTTCTCCCATGCAGTCTCGTTGTCACCCCGATCGCAGGGAGGGGTCTTCAGCGCATAGCCATGCGGATTCCTCCCTGCGGTCGGCATGACAGCGCGTGGCATGGCTTACAAAAAGATGTCGTTGTCAGTGTACTATCTGCGCATTAACCAACCGCGGCGTCCAACGCCGCACTGGCAACGCGAAGGGCCTGCGGGGTTGTTTCCTCGCTGGCATTGAAGGCGGTGAGGGTGAGTGCGGCGATGGTGCAGTGGCGGCGGATGCGCTTGAGCAGTGCCGCCAGTTCGTCCCGGCTCAGCCCGCCCGGTGTGGGGTAGATGACGCCAGGCACTTCGTTTGAGGCCAGCACGTCCACATCCACATGCAGGTAGACCGGGCCGTGCGTCGCTACGCGGGCCAGGGCAGCGTCGAGCTGGTCGCTTGCGTGACGCAGCTGCTCGGTGGTGAAGTGGGCCACTGCCGAATGGTCGAGGGCCTCCCGTTCCAGCGGGTCGAGGTCGCGGGTGCCCAGCAGCACGATGCGCTCTTCGGCAATTGGTTCGGCCAGGCCCGCTGCCCGCCGCAGTTCGGGCAACCCGCGCCCGGCTAGCACGGCCAGCGGCATGCCGCCAAGGTAGCCGCTGGGGCTAGTTTCCGGCGTGTTGAAGTCGCCGTGGGCATCAATCCAGACGATGCTCGCAGCGTCGCCAAGGCCCGCCATGGCCCCCAGCGAGGCCGTGCAATCGCCGCCGATGATCAGCGGGAAGTGGCCCTGGGCCAGGCTAGCCTGCACCCGCTGGCCGAGTTGTTGCATGATCTGGCCCACATCGGCCCGTTCGTCGCCGCTGGTCGGCAGTGAGTCGAGCAGCACTGGTTCAGCCAGGGCCAGGTTCGTTTGTTGGGTGAGCAACGGCAGCAGCAGGCCGGGCGTGCGGCCCATGCGCTGGTTGTAGCGGTTTAAGTCGTAGGGAACGCCAATGAGTTGAATCATAGGAATTACGAGTGACGAGTGACGAGTGACGAGTTTATTTCCTTCAGTTCCTTTTCACATGATGGATTGTGCATTATACACGACGGTTCTTGGTTCTCGGTTCTTGGTTCTTGATTCTACCGTCAAAAAGGAGATGGCTGTGCGTCTAGTTACATTTGTTCCGCCTGGCGAGCGGCCACGGGCGGGGGCGCTGTTGGGGCCGGTGGTGGTTGACCTGGCCGCTGCCGCGCCGCTGGTGTTTGAAGAGGCCGAAACCCTGCGCTGGGATATGCTCAGTATCTTGTGCCACGACCAGGAGGAGGTGAGTCTGGAAGGTGCCGCCGAGGTGCTGGCGGCGGTGACGAGCATGGTCAGTGGGGCCTTGCCAGATGCCCCTTCCGGCGGCAACGGCAGCCACAACCCCGGTATGCCGGGTAGCCTTTCCATCGGCGGGGTGGAAATGTTGTTTCCCCTCGACCAGGTGCGCCTGCTGGCCCCCCTGCCTCGTCCGGCCAGCCTGCGTGATTTTTACACCTTTGAGCAGCATGTGTCCACGGCCATGGCCAACCGGGGGCGCGAGGTGCCCGCAGAGTGGTATCGCTTTCCGGCCTTTTATTTTAGCAACCACGGGGCCATCTACGGGCCTGATGAGCCGGTGCCCATGCCCCAAACTGAGTCGCTGGACTTTGAACTGGAACTGGCCTGTGTTATCGGGCGCGAGGGCCGCGATATTTACGAGGACGAGGCGGCGGAGTATATTGCCGGTTACATGATTATGAACGACTGGAGCGCCCGCGACGTGCAAGGCCGTGAAATCTCCATCGGCCTCGGCCCGGCCAAAGCCAAAGATTTCGCTACGTCGCTCGGCCCCTGGCTAGTGACAGCGGATGAACTGGAGATTTACGCCGATGATGATGGCCGCCTGAGCCTGGAAATGGTGGCTCGCGTGAATAGTGTGGAGCGTTCGCGGGGCAACGCCGCCAGCATGTACTACACCTTCAGCCAGATGATTGCCCATGCCAGCCGCGACACCACGCTCTACCCCGGCGATGTGCTGGGCAGCGGCACGGTGGGCACGGGCTGCCTGCTGGAACTCACTGCTGGCTACGGCCCCTGGCTAGAACGGGGCGACGTGGTGGAAATGGAGATCACCGGCCTGGGCCTGCTGCGCAACCAGGTGGTTTGATTTTAGATTTTGAATTTTAGATTTCCGATTGCAGCGAGACGAACCACGCAGGACGAGTGACGAGTGACGAGTGACGAGTGACGAGTGACGAGTGACGAGTGACGAGTGACGAGTGGCGAGTGGCGAGTGACGCCGCACGCCTGACGTTTCACGTTTCACGCTTCACGCAGTACGCAGTACGCAGTACGCAGTACGTTTCACGTTTCACGTCTCACAGCCCATTCACCTGAACGTTGCCGCTGGTGGTGCTGATGGTGAGGGTGGGGCCGCCGTTGCCCAGCGTGCCCTTCAGTTCCCGCCGTTCCTGCACCATGTCACGCAGACTGAGGTTGCTTTCCAGGTCGCCGCTCAGGCTGCTTGCTTCCAGCTGCAGGTTGCTATCTGCCGGGAGCCGCAGGCGCACGTCGCCCGACAGCGTGGTGATGCTGTGGGGGCTGTTGGCCAGGCTGCCTGCAAATTCTACCTCGCCGCTGGTGGTTTCGATATCGAGTTGCGCATTGCTGGCGTCTTGCAGCTGCACATCGCCGCTGACACTCTCCACCTCTACCGGGCCACGCACGCCGTCCAGGTCTACGCCGCCGCTGGTGGTGGTCACGGTGACTTTTTGTACTGCGCCCTGCACCAAGTCAATGTCGCCGCTGATGGTGTTGACGGTCAGTTCACCTTGCAGATTGCTCAGACTCACCTGGCCGCTGGTGCTGTCGAAGGTCAGGTTGCCCTGGGCGTTGTCCACGCGGATGTCGCCGCTCACCGTGCCCACTCGTCCGTTGGCGTTGATGTCGTTGGCGATGACTTCACCGCTGACAAGGGAAACATCGAGTTGTACTCCACTGGGCACCTGAATGCGCAGGTCGGCGTAGGGCGAGCGGCCAAACACCGTGACGTTCGGCACTGGGCGACGCACCTCCACCCGCACGGTGTCGCCATCCTGCGTAACAGCCACGTCAAGCTGTTCTAGGGCGGCGCGTGCTCCGTCGTTGTTCCAGCCATAGCCATATTTGGTGCCGCTGACGGTAATGCCCGGCCCGTCGCTTTGGCTAAGTTCCACCTGGTCTGAGACGCCCGACACAACCAGGCGCGTGCCCGTCAGAGTCTGCGCCGGAATCTCCTGAGTTTCTTGGGCAAAGCCGCTGGCAGCGCCAAAAAAATTAATGCGGCCTGCGAGCAAAAAGACCAGCCAGATCACCCCGAACACAATCAACATCAGGCCCAACTGCCGGTGGCGTTCGTTGGGCGGGAGCTTGCGTTCAAACTCTGCTTCTGGTACGGTAAAAGTATCGGTGTTGCGCTCGTGC
>JALONX010000373.1 GCA_025454695.1 Chloroflexaceae bacterium | reverse complement strand
ACGCCGCTGCCCATCTGGGCCAATGGCGACGGCAGCCACATGGAGTGTATCGGCAGTGTGGCTGAACTGGAGCAGAAGGTCGGGCGTTCGCTGCAAGACCTTGACCTGCACCGGCCCTTTGTGGACGAATTGACCTGGGAAGACCCGGCCCACGGCACCATGCGGCGCATCCCTGATGTGGCTGATGTCTGGTTTGATAGTGGGGCCATGCCGGTAGCCCAATGGCACTACCCATTTGAGAATCAGCAGGTCTTCGAGGCGGCACACCCGGCGGACTACATCTGCGAAGCGGTGGATCAGACGCGGGGCTGGTTCTACACCTTGCACGCCGTCAGCACGCTGCTGTTTGATCGGCCAGCCTTTAACAATGTGATTTGCCTGGGCCACATTTTGGATGAGCAGGGCCAGAAGATGAGCAAGAGCCGGGGTAACACGATTGCACCAGAAACGGTGTTTAAAACCCACGGGGTAGATGCCCTGCGCTGGTATCTGTTTGTGAGCGGGCCGCCAGGCAACCCGAAGCGTTTTAGCCTCAATCTGGTGGGCGAAAAGGTGCGGGAATTTATGCTCACGCTCTGGAACACCTACGGCTTTTTTGTGAACTATGCCAACCTGGACGGCTGGAAGCCGAGCCGGGCAAGCCAGCAGGCAGCTGCGCTTCAGCCGATTGACCAATGGGCACTGGCCCGGCTCAATGGGCTGGTGCGCCACGTGACGGACAGCCTGGAGGCATATGACGTGACGACGGGGGCGCGGGCCATCGAGAGCTTTGTGGACGAGCTTTCGAACTGGTATGTGCGGCGCAACCGGCGGCGTTTCTGGAAGAGCGAGGCCGACGCCGACAAAAACGCGGCCTACAGCACGCTCTACACCTGTCTGGTGACGGTGGCGAAGCTGGTAGCCCCCTTCGCACCATTTGTGAGCGAAGCCATGTACCGCAACTTGATGGGCCTGGAAACACAAGAGCGGGGCGAGGTGGCCGAGAGCGTTCACCTGGCCCGCTGGCCCCAGGTTGATGCCGCCATGCTGGATGACCAGCTGGTAGCCGACACCGAAGCCCTGCTGCGGGCGGTGTCGTTGGGGCGGGCGGCGCGCAAAAGAGCTGAACTCAAGGTGCGCCAACCCCTCAGCGAACTCTGGGTGCGGGCCAGCACCCCGGCGGAAACGGACGGCGTGCGGCGCTTTGAAAGCGACCTGCGCGACGAATTGAACGTCAAAGCGGTGCGCTATCTGGACGCCTCAAGCGACTTTGTAGAATATCGCTTTAAGCCCAACCTGCGGCTGGTGGGCAAAAAGTATGGCAAACTGGTTCCGGCGCTCACGGCGGCGCTCAAGGAGCTTGGTGGCGCGGCAGCGCGGGCAGCGGCCCATGCGGTGGAGGCGGGGCAGCCGCTGCAACTCACCGTGGAGGGGCAGGAACTGACCGTACTAGCGGAGGAGTTGCTGGTGGAAAGCAGTGCGCCGGAAGGGTTCGCCGTTGCCGAAGACAACGGCATGCTGGTCGCGCTGAACACCAACATCACCCGCGAACTGCGCCTGGAAGGGGCCGCCCGCGACCTGGTGCGCAACGTGCAGGACGCCCGCAAGAGCGCGGGGCTGGAGATAAGTGACCGCATTCATCTGTTTGTACGGCTAGATAAAGGAGGCGTTGTGAGCGATGTAACGGTGCGAGCCGTGCGTGAAGAGCCTGCCGAATACGACGTGAGTCTGCTGCGGCAGGTGCTGGAGGTGTGGGGCGACTACATCAAGGCGGAAACCCTGGCGACGGAGCTGGTGCTTGGTGCAGCGCCAACCGGAGCCTACACCGAAACGGTGGATACTGACGATGGCCCGGCGACAGTTGGCATCGTGAAGGCATAAGCGAGTAATCCCACGCTCCTTTGGCAGGTGCAGCCTTCTTCCTGAAGCTCAACTCAGAGGGGCAGGCGAGTGACGAATGATGAGTGGCGAGTAATGCGTAATGCGTGATGCGTAAAGCGTTACTCGTCACTTGCTTTGTAGCTATCAACCACCATGAAAACAACCACCATCGTGCCGCTTCCAGCGGACGACTACCTTCCCTTCGCCCGTATTGTTGCAAATGCGTTCCCCGTGAACGAGATGGACACGGCTGAAAGCCTGGAACGCTTTCGCCAACGACTGGAAACGATGGCGACCGATGCAGGCACATGTGTCTACGGTTGCTACCGGAATGGGCGACTGGTCGGTGGGATGCGCCTGTTCGATTTCACCATGCATGTGTTTGGGGCGCGGCTGGCCTGCGGTGGCCTGGGGCTGGTTTCGGTAGACCTGGCAGCAAAAAAACAGGGCGTGGCGAAGGACATGGTGCGCTGGTATCTACGCCACTACCACGAGCGAGGCACGCCGCTGGCGGCACTCTACCCCTTTCGCCCTGACTTCTACAAGCAGATGGGCTTTGGCTACGGTACGCCGCTGATGCAGTATCGGCTGAAACCGGCGGCCTTTCCCAATGCACCAGAACGCCGCCAGGTACGCTTGCTCACCCATGACGACAAGGAAGCGCTGGCGGCGTGTTACGAGCGGGTGTTTAAGAAGACTCACGGGTTGTTCCGCAAGCGCCCTGTGGAGGTTAGTGCTATCTTCGACACGCCCCAAAACCGGGTGGTAGGCTACGAAGAAAATGGCCTGCTGCGGGGCTATTTTGTGTTTCAGTTTCGGCGCGGCAAAACGATGATCGCCAATGACATCGAAATCCGCGAGTTGGTCTACGAGACGCCTGCTGCACTGGCCGGGCTGTCAGGCTTTATCAATAGCCAGGCCGACCAGGTTCAAACAGTTATTCTTAACACCCACGATGATGACCTCTTTTACATGCTGAGCGATGTGCGCAACGACTCAGGTGACCTGCTGCCCCATGCCTACCATGTGAGCCACACCGTGGGCGTGGGCTTGATGTATCGGGTGCTCGATGTTGCTGCTCTTTTCGAAGCGCTGAAGGGGCATGATTTTAACGGCGCGAACTGCCGCCTGAAGCTGACCTTGCGCGATAGTTTTTTCCCCGAGCGTGCAGGCAGCACCGTGCTGCACTTCAACGCTGGCCGGGTGCAGGTGGGTGGAACTGGCCACGATGTGGAATTGCGGCTCGATGTGTCAGAGTTTTCGTCGCTGGTGTTGGGAGTAACCACGCTGCAAGCCCTTTACACCTATCGCTTAGCGGAACTGTCAGATGATGCCTATCTTTCTACGCTGAGTCGACTTTTCCGAGCTGAAAAGCGCCCGGTGTGTTGTACACGGTTTTGAATGTTTTGAACGGACTACCGTGTTTTCTCACCTAAACTTACGCCACTATCTTAGCGGGACGGGCCTGATTGAGCCAACAGCAACGGGGCTGCGGCTGGAAACGCACGATGCGGCGAGCCAGCAGTACAGCGATGCGCAGCTTGATGATGTGAACCTGGCCGGTGGTTTGCGGTTTCGCTGGCGGCCACCGCTGAAGCTGAGCTTGCGGGCGCGTTTTTCTCACCCGGCAGGGGAATTGCAGGGAACGGCAGGCTTTGGTTTCTGGAATTACCCCTGGTTGCCGGTTGCGCCGAGTGTGCCGCGCCTGCCACAAGCGGTCTGGTTTTTCTACGGCTCGCCGCCCTCCAATATGAAGCTTGATCTGCTCTGCCCTGGCCACGGCTGGAAGGCGGCGACAATTGACGCTGGGCGGCCTTCGGCCCTGGCCCTGATCCCATGTGCGCCTCCCGCCGTGCTGTTGATGCAGTTCCCACCGTTGTACCATGCGCTCTGGCCGATGATCCAAACGGGGGTTGGGGTGCGCGAAACGCCAGTTGCTGCCCCGATGACGGCATGGCACAGCTATGAACTGGAGTGGGGCCTACGCTATGCGCGTTTCTGGGTTGATGGGCAGCTGCTGCTTGACCGTGCGCCGTCGCCACGGGGGCCGCTCTGTTTTGTGGCCTGGATTGACAACCAGTATCTAATTGTGACGCCGCAGGGGCGCTTTGGCTGGGGCCTGCTGGACGCGCCGGGAAGCCAGTGGTTGGAGCTTGCTGATCTCACGATCACGCCTGGCTGACGAAAGCGTGTGTCGCGTTGTGGGGCTGCATTGCCCAGGTGCAATTGGAAGTTGTTCTCCAATTCCACCTGGGTAATTGCATGATGATGAGTTTACCGCGCCACCAGCGGCAGGTAGATTGACCTGCGAATACCAAGGGCGTTGTAGGTTGTCACCCAGGGTTCAAAGCCGCTGGTTGCATCGTCGGCGACGAAATAGACCAGGGGGCCAGCCTGAACGAAGGCGCGGGGTAACGACGACGAGGGGCCGGGCGAGATGTCTTGCACCAGGCGGGTGCTGCTGCCGTCGCTGACGTAGGGTTCAGCGCCGAGGGCCGGGGTGTAGGCATGGAACAACACGCCGCCCTGCACCATGTGGAAGCGTGAGGGCGACGAACTAGCTGGCCCGGTGTTGAGGTCAAACAGCGTCGCCGTGTTCCCGTCGCTGCTCCCTGGCTCACGGCCTGTGGCGCTGGTGCTGGCACTAAAATAGACGCGCTGGCCTGATGCGGTGAGGTTGCCGGGGTTTGAACCACCAGGGCCTGGCTCCAGATCGAAGCTGCGCGTCCCTGCTTCCGTCCCGTCGCTACTGCCCAATTCATTGCCCCGGCTGCTGGTGGTGGCCACAAAATAGGCTCGCCCCTCCGCCGCCGTCAGGCTAGTTGGGTTAGAGCCTTCCACGCCTGGTTCCAGGTCAAACAGGCGCGTACCTGCCGGTGTGCCATCGCTCGTGCCCGGTTCGATTCCCAGACCGGGAGTCTGTGCGCGGAAGAACAGGCGGCTGCCCACTGCCGTCAATGCTGTTGGGTTGGCACTATCGGCTCCAGCGGCCAGGTCGAGCTTCTGGGGAGTGGGGGCTGTTGCTTGCCCATCCAGCGTCCAGAGTTCACTGTCGCTGCCGTCGGTGGCACGCCAGAAGAGCCGCCCGCCTGCTACCGTCAGCAACGCCGGGTTCGAGCCACGGTTGCCGGGGAGAACGGTGTCGAGCAGGCGTGTCCCCGCTTGCGTGCCATCGCTCAAGCCAAGTTCGCGGCCCGCCGCGCCACTTGCCGCCACAAAGAATAGTCGATTCCCCAAAGCGGTTAATTCGGTGGGGGCGGCATTTTCGGTGCCTGGCGCAATATCAAGAACGCGGGCGCTGCTGCCGTCGCTTACGCCAAGTTCAATCCCGCTGGCCCGGCTGGTCACGCGGAAGAAGACCCGGTTGCCCACCGCCGTCAAATCGCGTGGGAATGAACCGCCGTCTGGCTCAAGATCGAACGGGGTGACGCTGGCACCATCGGTGGCGAGCAGTTCCCGCCCACCCGTCGTCAGCGCTGTGAAGAAGAGCCGGTCTCCAGCGGCGGTGAGATTTTGCGGTTCAGCACTGGCGGCGCTGTTGCCATCCAGTTTCACCGGCGACATGACTGCGACGCTGGTGTCAATTGTCCAGACCTCCCGGTCGCCCGCGCTGGTGGCTGCAAAAAAGAGCCGATTGCCCACCGTTGTTAATTCTGCCGGACTCGAACCGTCTACGCCGATATTTATGTCAAATAAAACGGGGCCGCCAGGCGTACCATCGGTGGCCCATAGCTCGGTGCCGTGGGCAGCGTCGCTGGCGATAAAAAAGGTACGTTGGCCGATGGTGTGGAAATTGGCCGGGTTTGAGGCACGGGGCGTTGCAGGCTGCACATCGCCCAGCAACACCGGCGTAGCACCGTTGCTGGCATAGAGTTCAGCGCCGGTTGATCCATCGTCGGCGGCGACAACCATGGTGCTGCCAAAGGTTGCCAGGTTAAAGGGGTTTGAACTAGCGGTGCCTGGGGCGATGTCAAACATGCCCGCAGTTAGTCCATCACTGCTGCCTGGTTCATTCCCCGTTGCAGGCGTGGTGGCGACAAAAAAGAGGCGAGTCTGGGCCGCTGTCAGATTGTCTGGGTTCGAGTCGGCCCCACCTGGTGCGAGATCGAACAGGCGGGTGCCGCCGGGTGTACCATCGCTGGTGCCAAGTTCCAGGCCGGTGCTGGCGCTGCGGGCGGTAAAGTAGATGCGACTGCCTACCGCCGTAAGCTGTGTCGGATCGGCAGAAGCATTGCCAGGAACAAGTTCGAGCAGCGCGGGCGTGCCCCCGTTGCTGGTGTAAAGTTCGTTGCCGTTGGCGCTGGTGCCCGCTGCAAAGTAGAGCCGATCTCCGGCGGCGGTGAGCTGGCTGGGACTCGCTGCGGCAAGCCCTGGGGCAATGGGCAGCAGCGTAGCGCTCGCCCCGTCGCGGGTGGCAAGTTCGCTGCCTTCCGCCGGGGTACGGGCCACAAAAAAGAGCCGG
>JALONX010000372.1 GCA_025454695.1 Chloroflexaceae bacterium | reverse complement strand
GCGTGTAGGCCAAGATACGGACTAAAGTCCGCGCTACAAGTGTTACGTATGATGTTTATTTGGAACCGTGTCTTAGAAAAATGAGGAGTGTTCTGATGTCACGTCTCGTGAAGATTGCCCTCTGGGCTGGTGGGATTTTGGTGGGCCTGGTGGTGGCGGGGGTGGCTGCCCTGGCGGTGATGGCTCGCATGGTCGAGCCGCCCACGCAGCTCGGCGTGCGCGACGGGCGGCTGGCCGATTGCCCCGGCACGCCCAACTGTGTTGCGACTCAGGCCAGCGACCAGCGCTTTGCCCTGCCGCCTCTGCCCTACAGTGGCGACACCGCTGCGGCCCGTGCCAGCCTGCTGGAGGTTCTAGGCAACCAGCCCCGTATGACCCTGCTAAGCGAGGAGCCGACTTATGTCCACGTTCTGTTTCGTTCGCCAACCATGGGCTACCCCGACGATGTGGAGTTCTTTTTCGACGAGGCCAACCGGCTAATTCACTTCCGCGCTGCCGCCCGCATGGGCCAGAGCGACATGGGCGTGAACCGGGCGCGTATGGAGCAGATCAGCAGCGAACTGGCGGCGGTGCTGCGGTAGTGCAATGTTTACCGCCGAGGACGCGGAAATTTTTCCGCGGAGGTCGCAGAGCCTGCCCTGAGCTGGTCGAAGGGGGCGCAGAGGAAATGTATAAAAAGACTCGCGTGAGCTTCCCGCTCTGTGTCCTCTGTGCGCTCTGTGGCAAAAACCTCAATCGCTATGCAACTCAATCTTTTGCCGGAAACGTTCGCCATTTGCCGCTTTGCACCGGGGGCTGCCCTGCCAGCCTGGGCGCTGGCGGGCGATTTTTTTGCCATCACCCGTACTGCCGATGAACTTTCGGTGGTGTGTACGCAAGGCCTGGTGCCCGCCGAAACGGTGGCCAGCCGCGACTGGCGCTGCCTCAAGGTGGCAGGGCCACTCGATTTCTCCCTCACCGGGGTGCTGGCGAGTCTGGCCGGGCCGCTGGCCGACGCGGGCATCAGCATCTTCGCCATCTCAACCTATGACACCGATTACCTGCTGGTGAAAACTGACAAGCTGGAAGCGGCGGTGGCAGTGCTGCGGGCGGCGGGACATGGGGTGGATTGACGATTGACGATTGACGATTGACGATTGACCGAAGTTTAACGCTGAACGCTGAACCAGGAACCGAAAACCAGAAACCGGGCCTGCCCTGAGCGTGTCGAAGGGAATCGAGAACTGAGAACCGGGCCTGCCCCGAGTGCAGCTGAGGGGAACCGAGAACCTTTGTTGGGTGAACCCTGAGTAGTTGCTAAGACAAGGTTTCAGAATTAGCCGATTTATTTTACAGTTTGCCACCCACACATTGTTTGCGAGAGCGAAATCCTGTAAATCCTGTAAATCCTGTCAAAACCTTGTCTAAAGCTGCCATCTGCAAACTGCTAACTGTGAACTGCCAACCGGGAAACTCGTAACTCACTATCATCTTGCCATCTGGTCAGAGCTGCGTTGCTGCCTTTCTTCGCTTATTCATACTTCATACGTCATCATTCATACTTTGGAGTAATCACGTGAGTCCCGAAATTGCGGCGGTGGTGTTTGGGTTGGGTTCGGCGCTGGTGTGGGGCGGCGGCGATTTTTGTGGTGGCATGGCCGCCCGCCGTGCGCCGGTGATGCGGGTGCTGCCGCTTTCGCAGGGGGTGGGCCTGGTGTTGCTGGTGCTGCTGGCGCTGCTGCTGCGTGAGCCGTGGCCCACTCTACAAGCGTTGGGCTGGGGCATGGCGGCGGGTCTCACCGGCGTGGTGGGCATCGGGGCGCTCTACGCGGCGCTGGCTCAGGGCCAGGCCGGGGTAGTTGCACCGGTCTCGGCGGTGCTGGCGGCAACCACCCCCGTGCTAGTGGCGATGTTTACCGAAGGTGCGCCCACCACATGGCAAATGTCCGGTTTTGGCGTGGCGCTGGTGGGCATTGCGCTGGTGTCGCAAGCGGGCAGTGGGGGCGGGTCGCTGCGCGAGTTGGGGCTGGCGCTGCTGGCGGGCGTCGGCTTTGGCTTCTTTTTTGTCTGCATTCACCAGGCCAGTGCCAGCACCGTCTTCTGGCCCCTGGCCATGGCCCGTGTCACCGCGCTAGGCCTGATCTTCGGTGTGCTTATTGCCCGGCCCGGTGGCCTGGGTGAAGCATTGCCCGGCCTACTGCCGTTTGCGCTGCTCAGCGGGGCAATGGATGTGGCAGGTAATGTGCTGTTTGCGCTGGCGGGGCAGGCCGGGCGGCTCGACATCGCCGCCGTGCTGTCGTCGCTCTACCCGGCTTCCACCGTGCTGCTGGCATGGCTAGTGCTGGGCGAGCGGCTTTCCTTCATGCAGATGATTGGGGTACTCACGGTGTTGCTCGCCATCGGCCTCATTGCGGCGTAGACTCAAGTTCCGTCAGGTTAAAACGTAAGTAGGATAAATCGGAAGATAATACAGATCACGCAGATTTGAATATTATGTAGTCTGTTCACGAAGTTTCTTTGGAGGCAACGATCCACGTTGTCATTCCGACCGCAGGGAGAAGCCTACATTGCGATGCGCGGAAGACTCCTCCCTGCGGTCGGGGTGACATGGCGATGCAATGCGCCAAACCTTTGTTGACAAACTAATCAATTCATCTGCGTAATCTGCAACCTATGTGTCTGCTGGTTCTTTGCGAGCTTTGCGAGCGCTTTTTACACCGTCCGGCTCAACTCCCCGCTCCCTCCCTTCAATCGGGCCGCGATCTCCACTACCCGCCGGGCTTGAAAGCGGGCCGCTGCCAGCGTTGTTTCGTCCGGGTCAAGCTCGCCATTGTTGCTGACAAACGAGGTGCCGTAGGGGTTGCCCATCTGAAACTGGATTGGGTCGGCATAACCAGGCGCAACGATAATCGAACCCCAGTGGTAGAAGGTGTTGTTCAGGGCGGTGAGGGTGGTTTCGTGGCCACCATGTGCGGTGGCGGCACTGGTGAACGACGAGACCACCTTGTTCACCAGTTTGCCCTGCGCCCATAGCCCGCCGGTCGTGTCAATAAACTGCTTCAGCTGGGCGGCGGGCAGCCCGTAACGGGTCGGCGCACCAAAAATGATTGCGTCGGCCCATTCCAGGTCGGCCAGGGCCGCTTCTTCCACGTTCTGGGTTTCTAGCCGATGCTGGCTCCAGCCCTGGTTGGAGGCAATCGCCTCGTCCGGCGCTAGTTCGCGCACCTTGCGGAAACGCACTTCCGCCCCTGCTTCCTGTCCGCCCTGTTCCATCGCCCGCGCAATTTGGTAGGTTGTGCCAGTGGCACTGTAATAAATAACTGCGAGTTGAACTATCATATCATTCTCTCTCAGAAGGGAGTGTTTGTGTTCAGTGTAGGAAATAAAGGAAGTAAAGGAAATGGCTTTGAGCAAACAATTTCCTTCATTTCCTTTATTTCCCTCGGTTGCGTTAGCGCACCTGGTCAATCACGGCCTGCACCCAGGGGTCGCCGGAGCCAGCCCCGGTGATGGCCAGGGTGTATGTCCAGCCGGGTTCCAGGCGGAAGGGCAGCGTCCGCAGCAAGTCTTCGTCAGTGGCACTATTGATCAGGTCAAAGCGCCATGTGCCTGCGGGAAGGTTGACGTAATCAGCCGTCGCAAAACCCTGGTCGGTGAGGACCGGCACTTCCTGGTCGGCCACGCGCAGGTCTACCGTGCCAGCGTCGGGCGACACATGGAAGACCCGCACGCGGGCCTGGCCCTCGGGCGGCGCGCTGAGGTCATCTTCCAGCGGCAGCAGAATGGGCGCGTTGGCCCGGCCAATTACGGCGATGGTGTAGGCCTTGCCCGCGTCTAGCTCAACCTGAGAATCAAGAAACGCGGCTTCGGCACCAGCACCAACTGGCGCAACCTGGATACGGTACAAGCCACCGGGGAGCGCGAGCTGCTCTGAAACAGTGAAGTAGGGCACATCGCCGAGTACGAGTTCATCATTCACAAACACATCAACATTGGGGGCGTCGGGCGAAGCATGCATCACCCGCACGCTCGTTGTTTGCTGGCTCTGGGCCTGGCTAGCGGCGGGCAGCAATGCCAGCACCGTCAGCACGGTCGCAAAAATAGCCAGTAATCGTCGCATTAGCCAACTCCTTTCGTGTGGCACGCTACCAGTTAGCATGCCATACTTACGATGGGCACGCGCAAGCAGCCGGGCAGCTGCAAGTGCCCTACGTTAGCATAGCAAGTTGTGTGCCACTAAAGGAGTTCATTTGAAACGCAGAAACGCAGAGATACAGAGGCGCAGAGCAACTTGAGGGTAAAACGAGGGTCGTTTTTGCGATCCCTTCGCGCCCTTCGCGGACTGGTTTCCGGTCACCCCGGCAGGCGCGGCGGCCCCTGCTGCACCCGCTGCAT
Organism: Chloroflexaceae bacterium; assembly: GCA_025454695.1. Taxonomy (GTDB): domain Bacteria; phylum Chloroflexota; class Chloroflexia; order Chloroflexales; family Chloroflexaceae; genus JALONX01. The sequence goes on along the minus strand of JALONX010000372.1, from coordinate 1,950 downwards.
GATGCGGGCCAGGGCCTGGGGGTGGCCCACGAGATCCCACATCGCCTCGATCCACCATGTGGCCCCGGCTGCGGCCCAGGGCTGCACGGCAGCGGCGGCCTGTTGCGGGTCGTCGCCGGGCGTGGTTCCTTCCACAATGATGTCAAACGGGGTGGTGAGTGTGCGCTTGCTCGCTACATAGTCTGCCATCGCACGAATTTCGGCGGGGGTGGCCTGGCGGGCGTTGCCGTCGTCGCCGCGCACCTGCGGAATGAGTCCGTCGTAGCGCAGCACCCGGCCCATAGACTTTTCGCTTGGCCATGCGCCCACCACCCAGATGGGGATGCGGGGCTGCTGCACTGGCGGCGGCGGGGGCTGAAAGTCGCACGGTGCAATGGTGTAGTGCTTGCCCTGGTAGGCAAACGGCTGGCCCTGCCACAGCCCGGTGAGAATGTCCAGCCCCTCGTCGAGCAACTCCGCCCGTGTTTTGCGGTCAGTCACCTCGCCAAAGGACTCAAAGCCAGTGTCAATCGCACCCAGGCCCACGGCGAGAATCGTGCGCCCGTCTGAAAGGGTGTCGAGCGTGGTGGTTTTGCCCGCCAGCTCCCAGGGGCGCATGCGTGAGAGCGGTGTGAGCATGGTGCCCAGGCGGATGTGTTGGGTGCGCAGGGCCGCCGCTGTGAGCGTCATCCATGCGTCTACACCCCACAGCGGCTCCCAGACAAAAAAACCATCCCACCCGGCGGCCTCGGCGGCGGCGGCCACATCAGCGGCAGCCCGAATATCGGCAATCGGCATCACAAATCCGTAGCGCATAGCTGGCCTCCTGAGGAGAAGTATGAGGTATGAAGTATGAGGTATGAAGATGAGTCCAGTGTAGCAGGAGGCATGCAAGGGGGCATCGGTCGAAATGCTGATTAATTACGAATTACGAATTACGAATTACGAATTATGAATTACGCATTTCTGTCATCGTTCCTCGCTCCTCGTTCATCGTTCCTCGCTCATCTCCGCCAGAAAGGCCCGCACCAGCGCCGCCAGCCGCTCCGGCTGCTCCCACTGGATGCCGTGGCCCGCACCGGGGACGATTTCGAGCCGGGCGTTGGGGATGCGGGTGGCCAGGCGCTGCACATCGTCCAGGGGGTTGCCCACCTCGCCCTCGCCGTTGATCAGCAGCACGGGGCAGCGAATATGGGCCGCCTCCGCAAGGCAGATATTGCCGCCGCTAGCCGCAATCGCTTCGGCAGCCGCTACCCAGCCTTCGATCATTGGCACAAGCTGATGTTCGCCATGCAGTTCAATAATCTCGTTGCGCCATTCGTCCCGATCTGGCCCCCAGGCCGAGACCGGCAGCCACGCCTGCACCGACTCAACCATCGCCGGGGCGATGATGCCCGACACACCCCAGGCCACCACGCCGCGCACCAGGTCGGGGCGCATAGCGGCAAGGAGCAGGGCGCTTTCGGCCCCATCGCTGAAGCCCAGCACTGTCACCGGGCCGGGTGCCAGCGCATCAAGCAGGGCGGCCATGTCGGCGGCGTCACGCCCGTAGAAGTCGGGCGGAAAGGAGCGTTGGGGGGGCTGGCTGGCCCCATAGCCACGCAGGTCGGGGGCAAGCAGGCGATACTCGGCCTTGAGTTGCGCAAACAGCGGGGCAAAGTGGTTGTGCCCGGTGCCGGTGAAGCCGTGGATGAGCAACAGCGGCGGGCCGTTGCCTTCATCCAGGTAGGCCAGGCGGGCATCGGGCAGGTTAACGTAGGGCATGCAAGCTCCGAATTGCAGATTGCAGATTGCAGATTGCAGATTGCAGATTGCAGATTGGTTCGTGTCATTCGGTCTTCGCACGTTCGCAAACCGTTTGAGCGCACCGCATGCTGATGCGCTTCAAAAACGTCTCTAGACAATGTGCGAATACGAGATGACACGAACCAGATTGCAGATTATACCGCATATCCGGTGCGCGAGGTGCCG
>JALONX010000371.1 GCA_025454695.1 Chloroflexaceae bacterium | reverse complement strand
ATCGTCAACAACGTACTGAAAACCTCGTAGCGTCTGCACCATTTGCCCCGTGGCCAGGTCAACCAGTTCCACGACGACGGTGGGCGGCGGGCCGTCGGCCTCTGTCGTGGCAATGGCGATGCGCTGCCCATCATGTGAAAAGGCCAGCTGGGTGTAGGGTTTGTTGATGAAGGTCTGGAGCGTGCGGCCCGCGCTGTCTAGAATCACCAGCCGACTTTCGGCTAACGGCAAGGCATTAGGCGCGGGCGTCACCGTCACCTCGCTGTCGAGGGCCAGCAACGCACCGTCCGCCGAGGCAACCACATTACGGGCCGACGCAATAGGCAGCCTGCTGGTCTGGTTCGTGACCATGTTCCAGACGGTGAGTGGCCGGTGTGCGTCAGCGCCATACGCACCCGCCAGTAGCAGGCGGTTGCCGGGCAGTGCGGCCAGCAGGCGCAGGGGCAGTTGGGGGCCGAGGTCATCGCAACAGAGTTGCTGTGGCACAGCGTAGCGGGTGAGTCCGAGGGCGGTGTCAATAATAATATCCCCGTTACCGTTCCACATGGCGCTGTAGAGCGCACCATTGCCCAGCGTAGCCAGGGTTTTCGCCTGGCCGATGTTCTCCACCGTCAGCGCTTCGCGAGCGCCAACCAAGGGTTGCCCGCCCAGCCGGGTGAGCGTAACGACGGGCGGCGGTGGGGGGAGTTGGGGTTTCGTGGTGGGCAGTGGGGCCAGGCTGGCACAGCCAGTGAGCATCAGACTCACGGCAATCCACAAGCGGCGCGGCAGCGAACGGCGGGGCGGGTTGGGCGGCATGAACGTTCCTTGTGTGTGAACTTTGTCCTATGCCAATTGGCGAATGCGCGGGCGAAACCCTTTCCTCCGCCTAAAAATTTACCGTGGAGCACGCGGCGTGCGGAGAGATGTTTCTTTTTGGTTCACCGCAGAGACGCGGAGAGCGCAGAGGATTTTTAGAAAGGCTAGAGGGAACTCAGCTGTGTTCTGCAAAATCTCTGTGTTCTCTGTGCCTCTGCGGTAAAACCTTCCGCGCACGCCGCGTCCTCCGCGGTGAAATACTAGTTCCGCACCGGGCGGCCTGTTTCGAGCATGCCCTTGATCCGTTCGTGGGTTTTGGGTTGTTTCAGCAGTTCCAGCGACACCTGGCGCTCCAGGTCAAGCAGATACTGTTCGCTCACCGGCTGGGCCGCGCTCAGTTCGCCGCCGCACAGCACATAGGCTAGCTTTTCGGCGATAAAGGCGTCGTATTCGCTGGCGAAACCGCCCTGCACAAAGCTGTAGATGGCGATTCGCGCCGCCGCCAGCCCGTCGCGTCCGAGGGCGTAGCAGTGGTTGCCGGGCAGCGGTGGGGCGTAGCCCTGGGCCGATAGCTCCAGCACGGCCCGCTTGGCTTCACCAATCAGGTAGTCGCCGTTGAAGACGATCTGGTCGCTGGGGCGCAGAAAGCCCAGTTCGCGGGCCTCAACGGCGCTGGTGGCTACTTTGGCCTGGCTCACCGTTTCAAACACGCCCTGGAAGGCTTTGAGCGGGTCGCCGCCGGGGGTGGCCGCTGCTGCCGCAATCAGCCGCCGGTTGAGTTCTTTGCTGCCGCCCCAGCCAGGGATCAGGCCCACGCCAAACTCCACCAGGCCGATGTAGGTTTCGGCGGCAGCAACCGTGCGGGCGCAGTGCATGGCGATTTCGCAGCCGCCACCGAGGGTCTGGCCGAAGGGCGCGACGACGACGGGCTTGGGCGCAAAACGCAGGCTCATCACGAAGCGCTGGCCCTGTTTGGCCAGGCCGTCAATCAGGGCCAGGTCGCCCTTCAGCGCGGTCTGGGCCGCGTCGGCCAGGTTCATCCCGGCGCAGAAGTTGCGGCCCTGGTTGCCGATCACCAGGCCGTTCCACTCGTCCCCTTCCAGCAGTTGCAGCGCGGCGAAACCCAGGTCGAAAATCTGCCCATCCAGGCTGTTACCCTTGCTGTGGAACTCCAGGCACAGCACGCCGTCGCCCAGGTCAATCAGGCTGGCGCTGCTGTTGGCGCGCACGGTTTTGCCCGCCGCCTTCAGCACCGCCAGGTTGATCGCCCGCTCGTCCAGCACCAGGCGCTCGTGCTGGCCGGTGGCCACGTTGTAGGCCGCCGGAGTGTCACCCTTTAAGGTGTAAAAGCCGTCGTCGCTCTCGTCAATCAGCTTTTCAACCCAGGGGGCCACGGCGAGGCCGCGTTTTTTCATCAGGGTGGCGGTTTCGCCAATGCCCAGCGCATCCCAGAGCTGGAAGGGGCCAAGCTCGTGGGCAAAGCCCCAGCGCATGGCGTTGTCGGCGTCGGCCACGCTGTCGGAGATTTCTGGCAGGCGGCGGGCGGCGTAGGCCAGGTAGGGCAGTAGCATGTTGGCGATCAGCTGGGCCGCCCGGTCGTCGGGCTGCTCGTCAGCCCGCTGCACCAGGAAGCGCAACCGTTCTGGCAGACTGCGGAACTTCTGGGCTTCGGCGATGGTGGCTTGCACGGCTGGGCTGAGTTCCTGGGCCGCCCGGTGTTCGCGCTTCTGCAAATCCAGCGGCCAGAACTGGCGTTTGCCGCCTTCGCGCACCTCTTTGTAGAAGCCGCCGCCCGCCTTTTTGCCCAGCAGCTTCTGGCTCAACATCCAGTCCAGCAGCTCGGTGCGGCGGTAGATTTCGCGGCTCTCGTCGTCGGGGATAGCCCCGTAGAGGTTTTTGGCCACAAACGCCATTACATCCACACCCACCTGGTCGAACAGGCGGAAGGTGGCGGTGGAGGGCCGCCCGATCAGCGGGCCAGTCAGCGCGTCCACCTCTTCCACTGTGTAGCCGTTGTCAATGATGAAGTTGAGGTCGTTCATCATGGCGAAGACGCCCAGGCGGTTGCCGATAAAATTGGGCCGGTCTTTGCAAATTACCACGCCTTTGCCCAGCGTGTTTTCGGCAAAGCGGCGCATGGCGGCAACGGCGGCGGGGTCGGTCTCGGCACCCGGAATCACCTCTAGCAGCTTGAGGTAGCGCGGTGGATTGAAGAAGTGAGTCCCGAAAAAGCGCTTGCGGAAGTCAGCGCTGCGGCCCGCGCCAATGATGCTGATGGGGATACCGCTGGTGTTGGTGGTAATCAGCGCCGTGGGCTTACAGGTCGCCTCCAGGCGGGCCATCAAGTTCTGTTTGGCTTCCGGCTGCTCGATGATCGCTTCCAAGACCCAGTCAGCGTCTTTCAGTTGCTCGAAATCATCTTCGGTGTTGCCCAGGCGAATCAGCTCGGCACTTTTGGCGCTCAGCAGGTTGGCCGGACTGGCCTTGCGCATGCGCTCGTAGCCCGCCTGCACAAAGCGGTTGCGCACGGCAGGGTGTTGAAGGGTCAATCCCGTGGCCTCTTCCTCCGGCGTGAGTTTGTCGGGCGGCACATCGAGCAGCAGCACCGGCAGGCCCGCGCCCGCCACCAGGCCCGCAATCGCAGCGCCCATGGTGCCCGCGCCAATCACCGCCACGCGACGAATCGTATAAGCCATCTCGTCCTCCTTGGCAAAGGTAGAAGCTTAGCGAGTGGGGATTGGAGCCTGGGGGTGGCCAGGCTCCAATAACTCAGTGCGTCATGATGGCGCTATGATACCACACATGGTTCGGGGTGGCGGAAGACGGAGGTGAATGGAGGAAGGTGAACGGAGCGGCGTAGAGGCTTGCACCGCTCCGTTTATGCGTGGGAATATTCGGATTAACGTTTGAGCGCTTCGGCCACGCCGCTTTGCAAGGTGCCGCGCGTGGTGATGCCGCTCAAGTCCAACCCCAGGCCCACCAGCGTCTGGGCCACTTCCGGGCGAATGCCGGTGAGTACCACCTTTGCGCCGAGGAGCTTCACCGCCTGGGCTGCCCGCAGCAGCGCACTGGCCACCTGCGTGTCCACCACGGGCACGCCAGTGATGTCAATAATGGTGGTGTGGGCTTTTTGCTCAGCCACGCCCTGCAGCAGGGTTTCGATTACCAGTTGGGCGCGGCTGCTATCAATGCTGCCGATCAGCGGCATGGCCACCACGCCATCGGCCAGCGGGATGAGGGGTGTGGAGAGTTCGCGCAGGGCCGCCTGCTGGGCCTCGATCACCTGCGTTTGCAAGGCAATGCGCTCGCTCTCGGCACGCAGCTCTACCGTGATGTCGCGGGCCACCGCGCCAAAGCCGGTTGGCTCGCCGCTCTGGTTACGCATCAAAAAGACGGAGACTGCACCCGGAAATGTGCTGCCATCCGGGCGACGGTAGGTGAGTTGACCTTTCCAGAAACCTGTCTGTACTACCTGCTGAGCAGCAGCACCCAACTGCTCAGGTGTTTCAACATAAATGTCGAAGATTGTTCGCCCAATCACTTCAGACCCAAATCCCGTCATCTGCTGGAAGGCCGGGTTGGCATAGAAGAAGGTACCATTGAGGTCTGAAATCGAAACGCCGTCGGGTGCATACTCGGCGAGTGCCTCAAACGAGCGCATGCGTTCGGTCTGGGCCTGCTGCTGCGAAATGTCACGGGCGAAGGCACCAAAGCCAAAGGGCTGGTTCTGGGCGTCGCGCAGGAGGAAGACAGACACATCGCCAGGGAAGGTATGACCATCGGCATGGTGGTAGGTTAGTATGCCTTGCCAAAAACCCTGATCAATAACTTGCTGGGCGGCAGCTCCTAAATAGGCCGCATCCTGGGTGTAGAGATCGAAAATGGTCATCGTCAACACCCGTTCGCCGTGACCAGTCATCTCCTTAAAGGCGCGATTAGCATAAATCAGGCTGCCCTGAAGGTCTGAATAGGTAACACCAACCGGTGCAAAATCTGCCAGCGCCTTAAACAGCAACATTTCATCGTTGCTTTGTTGTGCCTCGTGTACGTTTCCCGCAGCGCCAGTGCTGATGAACTCAAGCTTTTGGGCATACTCTGCATTCTGGGCTTCAAGCTCGGCAATGCGTTGCTGCAAGCGTTCCATTTCTGGTGCTGTTAGGTCTTGTGGATGGTTGGTCGTCGTCACGGTTGGTTCTCCTGATTGCATTGTTCTCAAACACCATATGATTATCTTCTCGTTGATGCTTGCAGCACCACCTGCACCGCTGCCGCCAGGTCAGGGGCCGATTGGGTTTGATCCAGAGGAAAATTGATAGCGACCAGAACCTCAGCTGTGGCGGGCTGCACGCCAGCCAGCACACAGCGGCAACCCAGCAGCCTCGCGCTGAGGCTCAGCTGCTGAAGCATGCGGGCGGTGGTCTCATTCATCACTGTGATGCCGGTGAGGTCGAGGACAAGGGTTTTAATCAATTCCCGGCTAATACGCCCCAACACCTCCGGCAACAATTTTTCACCCCGCTCCTCGTCCCACACGCCGATCAGCGGCGCAACCAGCATGGTCGGGGCTACCCTGATGAGTGGTGTTTGCAAAGCGCTCATTTCAATGCTGCGCTGGCGCACAACAGCCACTGCTGCGGCAATCTCGGCTTCCTGACGAGCTACCGTCTGCTCAAGTTCGCCCCGCACCTGCTGAAGCTGCTGGTTCTGCCGGGCTAGCTCTTCTTCCCGTTGGGCAAGCTGGCTGGCATGGCGCTGCGCCAGGTTCAATGCGTGCTCAATCGAGCGGGCATAGAGAGCCACAATCCCGGCAATCGCCAGAAGTAGCACGGTGGTGATCACCGTATTCAGCACAGGAAATGCTGCAACATATACGATACCAGATTTAACTCCAGGTATGTATTGCGTAACCGTCGAAGGAAGAAATGTGAATAATGAATTTTGGTGTAAAAAAGAGCAACAAATCGAAATTGTTGTTTCATCTGTATCTGAAGAATTGCAAGGTGTTATATCTCCAAACCCAGTGGAATCGGTATTGAACATACCAACAACGGAAGATATTCAATCGGTACGAATTGTTACTGTACTTGGTGAAACTGTTTTGGAATCAGCTTCCCTTTCGAAGAACATTAACGTGCAATCATTACCAGCAGGAACGTACTTCCTTACAATCACTTCAACTAACGGTAAGACCAAAAGTCATAGATTTGTGAAGATGTAGGGGAGGCTTCCACCATGGAATGAATTCCATGGTTACTATCTTTGAGGTCCCTTTGGGACTTTATCTTTGTAGAACCGTAGGTTCGGTGCATATTGTAACTTCACCATGGAATGAATTCCGGCGTTATCTACTATCTCTGTCGTCCCTTCGGGACTTTATCATTGGAAAGCCAAAGGCTCGGTGCATATTGTAACGCTGGAATTTATTCCGGCGTTTTTTTTACTTACAATTTCCGCCTCTCATTCGTCTATGTATTTTCAACTAATTTGAGAAAAGAATGATTCAAATTCAAAACTATATAGATGGTGCATTAGTACCTG
>JALONX010000370.1 GCA_025454695.1 Chloroflexaceae bacterium | reverse complement strand
CCACTTCCGCGAGTTCTTGCTCGGGCAAGACCCCATGCAGCGGGGGCGCATCTGGCAGGAGCTGTACCGCAGCCAGTATTTTGAAGGCGGGCGGGTGCTGCTCGCCGCCCAGAGCGCCATTGACATTGCCCTCCACGACATTGTGGGCAAGGCCCTGGGCGTGCCGGTCTACCAGCTGCTTGGCGGCAAGCAGCGCGAGGTGGTGCCCTGTTTTGCCACCGCTGGCAGCAGCACCGGCGAACAGTTGTTGGACAACGTGAAGCTGCTATGGGAACATGGTTGGCGCGTCATCCGCACCATGCCGCTGGTGCCCGCTTCGTCCGGCGATCCTGATGTGTTTGAGCCACGGGAAAGCATCGCCTACACGGCCCACTGGCTCAGCCGGGTGCGCGAAGAGCTGGGCAGCGAGTTGACCCTGGGGATTGACTACCACCACCGTTTGAGCATTGCCGAAACGGCCTCGTTTTGCCAGCGCCTGCCCAGCGGCACGCTCGACTTTCTGGAAGAGCCGATTCGTGACGAGACGCCCGAGGCCTATGCGGCCCTGCGTCGGCTCACGCCGGTGCCGTTTGCAGTGGGCGAGGAGTTTGCCAGCAAGTGGCAGTTTCTGCCCTTTATCGAGGGCCATCTCACCGACTTTGCCCGCGTGGACATCTGCAACGTGGGCGGCTTTACCGAGGCGATGAAGGTGGCGGGCTGGGCCGAGGCCCACTATATTGACCTGATGCCCCACAACCCGCTCGGCCCGGTCTGCACGGCGGCGACTATCCACATGGCGGCGGCGGTGCCGAACTTCGCCTGGCTTGAGGTGCGCGTCACCCAGACCGAAAATCTCTACTACGGCCCGTCCGGCGTGAACGACGCGGATTTGTTCTTCCCCGTGCAGCCGCGCCTGGTTGGCACCAGTTTTCCCGTTCCCACTGCGCCCGGCCTGGGCATCGAATTTGATGAAGAACGGGCCGCCGCCCAGAGTTGGCAATTCTGGGAAGCGCCCCATTGGCGACGGAAAGATGGCTCAGTGACGAATTGGTAAAACGTGAAACGTGATGCGTACTGCGTGAAACGTGAAACGTAAAACGTAATGCGTGAAACGTAATGCGTGAAACGTGAAACGTGATGCGTAAAATGTGATGCGTGAAACGTGATGCCAATCCGTAATCTGTAATCCGTAATCTGTAATCCGTAATCTGTAATCCGTAATCTGTAATCCGTAATCTGTAATCCGTAATCTGTAATGCTCTCTGCGTCTCTCCATCTCTGCGCCTCTGCGTTTCTGTCCGGCTAATCTGCAATCTGCAATCTACAATCTGCAATCCTATGACACCTACTTCAACAGTCTTTCTCAGCGGCTACGCCCCCGCCAGCCAGCCTGGCCTCCACGCATGTCGGTTTGATGCCGCCAGCGGCGTGCTGACGCCCGTGGCCAGCCATGCCGGGATTCTCAATCCCTCGTTTCTGGTGCTGCACCCCAGAAAACCCGTGCTCTACGCGGTGAGCGAAACCGGCCTGGCCAGCGACGGCGTGGCGGGGAGCGTCTGGGCGCTGCGACTGGCGGGCGACCCGCCCACGTTTACGCCGCTCAACCAGCAGCCCAGCGGCGGCGACTGGCCCTGCCATCTGAGTCTCGACCCGAGTGGCAACTGGCTCTTCGTTGCCAACTATGGCAGCGGCAGCGTGGTGGTGCTGCCAGTGCAGGCCGATGGCAGCCTGGGCACGATGACCGACCTGGTGCAGCACCAGGGCAGCGGCCCCAACGCCGCGCGTCAGGAAGCAGCCCATGCCCACTCCGCCACGCCCAGCCCCGACGGGCGCTTCGTGATCGTGGCCGACCTGGGGCTTGATCAACTGGTGGTCTACCGCTTCGACCGGCAGGCGGGCAGACTCACGCCCCATCAAGTGACGGCAACCAGGCCCGGTGCAGGCCCACGCCACGTGGTTTTTCACCCCAATGGGCGCTGCGTCTACCTTGCCAACGAACTGGACAACACGGTGAGTCTGTACGATTACCACGCGGCAAACGGCACGCTGCGCGAACGGCAAACTCTGCCCACGTTGCCGCCTGCCGCCCCAGAAAACACCGTCGCCGACATTCACCTCGCCGCCGATGGCGGGCGGCTCTACGTTTCTAACCGGGGCCACAACAGCCTGGCAGTGTACGATGTGGCGGGGGATGGCGGACTCACGGCGCTGGCGTTTCCGCCCTGCGGTGGCGCGTGGCCCCGCAACTTCGCCCTGGCTCCCGGCGGGCGTTGGGCGCTGGTGGCCAACCAGCACAGCGGCGCGGTGGCTACGCTGCCGCTGCTGGGGGCCGCGCCGGGCGTAGGACAGGCCGTGGCACGGCTGGCAGTGGCGGGGGCCTCCTGCGTCAGGTTTGCCGGGGCGAATGAGGGAGATTAATTGGCGATCTTGTTTGTGTTTGGTGGAGAGCACAGCGGGCTAGCGGCTTGGCGTTCAGCTGTGTGCGACAAAGGGGCAATGGCGTGCTGGATGGCAAAGCCTACATGCGACTACGATGCGCCAAAGTCGGCCAGACAGAGCCGTCGGGTGCGTGGCGGTGTTGGGGCGTATCCTTTACACAAGCCAGTTGACGAGCGAGAGGCCGGTAATACGCTTGAAGTGGTTGGTGTTATTGGTCGCAAGCATGAGGCCATGCTCAAGGGCCGTCGCAGCAATCAGTATATCGGCATCGCCAATCAGTTCGCCACGCTGGTGAAGGTCTGCATAAATGGTGGCTGCACGAACTGCAACGGTATCATTGAGCGGGAGTACGTCGCTGACTACACACAGGTTCTCAAAACGCACCAACTGTGCTGTTGCACGCTTGGCGTACAACCCGCGCAGTATTTCATACCGGGTTATCAGCGCGAATGAAAAGCGCCGGTGCGTTGCAAGATAAGTTTGGGCGTGAGCAACTGCGGTTGGTTGGCGTCGCATCACCGCCGATAACGTATCAGTATCGAGAAGCGTCAGTGGAGGCGATACGGTCATGCGCGACTTCCAAAGAACGGGTCACGCTGCCGAGCGATTACATCAATTTCCTGAACTTCCTGTTCTGATAGACCATCAAACACACTTGTGGCGAGTGCAAGAATGTCATCAGTCGCTACGTCAGTGTCAACAACTATACGCACACGCTGCCCGTCGTGAAACGGGACAGATGGAGAGTGAACGAGACGAAACGTGCCTTGCTCATAGACTGCTTCTACCGTTTGTATGGTCATCGTGCCTCCAATCTCTTGTGCGCTGATAGTCTACGACGTATGTATATGGCAATAGTATAGCATGCAAAGGGCAAAGCAAAAAAGGAAGGATGAGATAGGATGCGACTGAACGACGAGTCCTCAGTCGCGCCGCTGGCAGGCGTGGAAAGCGAACGGGGCGTCGGCAGGACGACGAGCCATCAGCTGTGTGCAACTACATAGCACTGGCATTAGGGAAGGTACGGTGTTTGGCATGCTACCAGGTGCCAAAGTCGGCCAGACAGAGCCGTCGGGTGCGTGGCGGTGTTCGAGGGCAGCTCCCTGGGCTTTACGGGAAGATTCCAAGGCGTAGCCACTGCCGACGCGCTGCTCGTTGAGCAGGATGATTCATTCTCAAACGTGCGATAGTAGCGCGTCCTATTGATGTTTGCCCCTGTATTTCGCCTTGCTCCACATCAACGATGAAGTGCTGTTCCCAAGAATCTTCGCGTGGATGATACAACCGAGTTTCTGCGCTGGTTTCTGGGTCAAGGCCAGAAACGTGGGCGGCTTTCCAGAGATTGCAGGAACGGCATGCTAAAGCCAAATTTGCTTCTGTATCACTCCCCTGCAACGAAACAGGGACGATATGTTCCACCTCAAATGGGAAATTGAATACTACTTCGGGCGCGTGGCAATATTCACAGCGGTGACCTGCTCGAAGTGCGACTTCAGGATACTGAACGTTCATAAACCGACATCATCGGCAAGTGCTGCTGCCCGTCGCGTTGTGGCTTCTAATTCTGTTTCGATAAGCGCCTCTAACTCAGCTTGTTCTTGTGCAGAAAAGGCCACGCCATTATCTTGAGCCGAGTGCCACTTGGTCATCAATTCTTCGAGGCGCTGTTGTTGAGCAGCAGTAAAAAATTGATCAGGACGGAACATCTGTACAATGACAAGGGTACTCGCTTCGTCGGCAGGAAGTTGTTCAGTTAAGGCATCGAGTGCTGCACCAGCCGTCGTACCAGCAGACTGTTTCTTGCCAGCTATCGCGTGATAGGATGTATTGCCCTTATGTGTTGTGACCGGCAAAATAGCAACTTTTGTCATGGCACTATCTCCTATATTCAGTATATCATATCACATAGTTGCGACACAGCGGAAAACGAGACATACAAAGGTTAAGGGCTGAGATTGGCGACCGAATGCCTCGCTTTCAGCTGCGCCGCTGGCAGGCGTGGAAAGCGAATGGAGCATCGGTACAACGAGCCGCCGCCGTGGTGACGTGAAACGGGCGTGGGAAGCAACGTGACGGCTTGCTGAGACGTTGAAGTGTGTTCGCTCCAACACTTTGTTTGCTGCGCCGTTTGTATACCAGCTGCTTAGCCAAGATAGCGATCAAGAATGGGGTCAATCACGGCATTATCGGCTTCGCTGGGCTGATCAGCGACGTAATATCCCGGACTGAGATACCACACCAGCTTGTACAGATCAACCCGATCGTTAAAGCCTTGTTCTAATGGCAAGGTTGCCTGGTAGGCATCGTAGAACGCTGGAAGAAAATCACCAGAGACAAGGGTGCTGACCAGTTCGAGTTCGCGATTGCCATAAAATAACCACGGATCGGCGACTACAGGTTCACCATTGCTGGCGCACCGCACGTTGCCGCCATGTAAATCACCGTGGAGCAGGGTTGGTGTTCGCTGCACCCCGCCGAGCAAGTCTGGGAGGCGGGTAATCAGCTGCTCGACCCGTCGGTGTCGCTGCGCTGTCCAGCGCCCGTCCTGCTGCGCACGCTCGATATGATGACGGAGGTGGCCTTCATACAAAAAGGTTGCCCAATCGTCGTGTGGCAACATGACGGTTCCATCACGCTGGTGCTGTGGGTGGCCATACCCTGGTGATATGTTCGCCGTGACGTGGTGTAAAGCAGCAATGCGCTCGCCAAGACGCGCACCAAGGCGCTGCGGTTCAGCGTCGGCAGAGGCACCCCCAATCCATTCTTGCAGCATCCACGCGGGCTGCTCGTTTTCACTTTCAGCGAAGGCAATCACGGCTGGAACGCGCACCGTGTTCGTTGTGCGCAAGAGCGAAAGATGAAAGGCTTCGGTGGTAAACGTGCCAAACCACGGCGTTGCGTTCCACTTGAGAAAATAGTCGCCGTGGTTCGTCTGTAACCGTGCTGTTTCGCTCACGCCGCCGACAGCGGTAGGCACAACGCGGAATGATGACACTTCGCCTGCGCACTGCAACGCACGTTTAACCTGCGCCAAGACTCCGTCGGGGATCATGTAGACCTCCTATGATAGTAACGAGTACGGAAATAGAACTAGGAAAAAGAGCCGTGACCACGCACATGGACGCATGGGCACGCGCCATTGCGCTAGCTCCCGCTATTTCGGCAGCCATTCCTTTTTGAGCGGCGGGAGGGTGCCATCAAGGTCGGTGAAGTGGTAGAGGTGGGCTAACTGGCGCGTATTCCAGATCTGCCCGGACTTCTCAAGTACGTTGGGGTCAGCGGCGAGGGCGGCAATCCCACGCCCCACAAAACGCGGACTCTCGATGTAGGCCGTCTGCTTGTCGCCAACACGTTGCTCCAGCATCTCCGTTCGCACCGTACCAGGCCAGATGGAGACCACCGCCACCCCTTGGGGCCGCAGTTCATGGGCCATATCCTGGGCCATGCGATCCACCGCGGTTTTGCTCACGCCATAAGCCACGTTTGAAGTGTATTTTTGCCCAGCAGCAAAAGAGATCGTAGCAATAAGACCCGCTTTTCGGGGCACCATGAGCCGCGCCGCATAGACGCTGGCGACATAGTGGGCGCGCACGCCAACCGCAAACATAGTATCCCAAAACTGGGGCGGCAGTTTCCAAAATTTGGTTTGAAAGCCTGGCTCGCCGCGTTGCATGGCCTGGTAGCCACCCCAGGCATTATTCACCAATATATCTACGCGACCGTGCTCACGCTGCACATGCACAAACAAGGCTTCAATATCTTCATCACGGCTGTGGTCACAGCGCAGCGCAATGCCCACCCCGCCGAGGTCGGTGACGGCCTGTGCAGTGGCGTGGATGGTGCCAGGAAGGGGCACCGTAGACGTGGCAGCGTCCTCGGTACGACCAGTCACATAGACGGTTGCACCCGCTTCGCCTAAG
>JALONX010000369.1 GCA_025454695.1 Chloroflexaceae bacterium | reverse complement strand
AGGCGGTTCCCGAGCCAGTCGAGGGGCAGGAGCCGGGGGGCCTCAGGGCGGCTTTTGTGCCTTTGTGAGAGCCCCATCTGACAGTTCTTTAGTTCGAGGTGTCTATGCTTGCTGCTGCGCCCGCCGCTGATCCGATTGTGGTTGAGCAGTTGACCAAAACCTACCGCGTGCCCGAACGGGAAGGCGGCTTCGGCGCTGCCATGCGCAGCTTTTTCCGTCGCACCTACCGCGATGTGCAGGCGGTGCAGGGGGTGACGTTTCGCATCGGGCCGGGCGAGATTGTGGGCTTTCTCGGCCCCAACGGCGCGGGCAAAACTACCACGCTTAAGATGCTTTCTGGCCTGCTGCACCCCAGCAGCGGCAAAGCCCAGGTGCTCGGCCACACCCCCTGGGAACGGCGCAACAGCTACCTACGGGGCATGACCCTGGTGATGGGCCAGCGCAACCGCCTTAGTTGGGATATTCCCGCCGCCGACTCGTTTCTGCTCAACCAGGCCGTTTACCGCATCAGCGACGCCGATTTTAAAGCTACCCTGACGGAGCTAGACGAACTGCTTGAACTTGGCCCGATTATGCGCAAGCCGGTGCGCAACCTTTCCCTCGGCGAGCGCATGAAGTGCGAACTGGCCGCCGCCCTGCTGCACCGCCCCCAGGTGCTCTTTCTTGATGAGCCAACTATTGGCCTGGACATCAGCGCCCAGACCCGCATTCGGGCCTTTTTGCAGGAATACAACCGCCGCACCGGTGCAACCATCATCCTCACCAGCCACTACATGGCCGATGTAACGGCGCTGTGCGAGCGGATCATCATCATTCACCATGGCCAGCTCAAATACGACGGTGGACTCAACGATCTTTCCCGCCGGATTGCGCCTTACAAACTTATCGGGGTGGAGTTTGCCGATGGCATGGAACACGACTTGAAGCCCTACGGCACGCCAATGGAGAACGGCAACGGTGACGGCAAACGGCTCATCCAGGTGCAGGCCGACGAGATCGCCCCCACCACCGCCCGCCTGCTGGCCGACCTGCCCATCCACGACCTCACCATTGAAGACCCGCCGATTGAAGACGTGATCGAACGGGCCTTTCACGAGTGACGAGTGTGTAACAAGGGTTAAGGGTTAGGGGTTAGGGGTTAAGGGTTAGTAGCGTTGCATGCTCATTGCATATAACCGAGAACGCGACGCGGTGGACGTGAAGGATGTGCTATGAACCAAGAACGCGACGCGGTGGGCGTGAAGGATGTGCTATCAGTTAATAGCATTGCATGCTCATTGCCAATAACCCCTAACCCGTAACCCCTAACCCCTAACCGATAGAGGAAAAACCATGCTCAGAATTTACCAGCGGCTGTGGGCGTTGCACTGGGCCGAGTCGTGGCAATATCGGGCCAATACGCTGATGTATCTGCTCTACTGGCTCGTTTCGCCGGTGGTCTACCTGGCGGTGTGGACGACGGTGGCCAACACTCAGGGTGACGTGCGCGGCCTCACCGCCAACGACTTCATCACCTACTACCTGATGTTGCTGATTGTGGACAACCTGACCAGCACCATCACCGTCCATATTCTGGCCTACCGCATTCAAGACGGCACCTTTTCCGGCGATCTGGTACGCCCGGTGCATCCCATCCTTGGCGGGGTGCTGATGAACAATCTTTCGTTCAAAGTGCTGAACTTCGGTGCCCTGCTGCCGATCTGGCTGGTGCTGCTCGTCCTCTTTCGGCCCGATTTCAGCGCGGTAACCTGGCTCAACCTGGTGTTAGCCCTGCCCGCCATCGTGCTCGGCTTCGGCATTGCTTTTCTGCTCGGCGCGATCATTACATGCATCGCCTTCTGGACAACGCGGGTGCATGCAATTAACGAGTTCTACAATGCCGTATCACTGCTACTCGGCGGCATGTTTGTGCCGCTGGCGCTGCTGCCGCCGCTGGCACAGCAAATCGCCCAGTTCCTACCCTTTCAGCTCTATCTTTCCTTTCCCATCCTGCTGATTTTGGGCAAGCTTACCCCAGAACAGATCGGCCTGAACTTCGGCCTCCAGGTGCTCTGGCTTGGCCTGACATGGCTGCTCTTTGAACTCGTCTGGCGCAACGGCGTCCGGCGCTTCTCCGCCGTCGGCGCGTGACGCATAAGAATTGCACCGCAGAGACGCAGAGGACACAGAGAAATGAAAGCCTCCTCCGCGTCCTCTATGTCTTTGCGGTGAGATTGCTGTTCGGCTCCGGTCTTCGGTCTTCGGTCTCCTGTCGTCGGTCTGTTTACACATTGCGCAGTACGGATTATGCCCATGCATATCTTCAAACTCCTCAGCACCTTCTTTAAGGTGAATGTGCAGCAGGAACTGGCCTACCGGGCCGATGCGGTGGTCAACATGCTGATGAGCCTGATGTGGCTGGGCTGGGAATTGCTGAGTCTCAGCATCATCTTCAGCAACACCGCCACGCTGGGCGGCTGGGGGCCGGGCGAACTGGTCACGCTCCTGGGCGTGTGGCGGCTGGTCAATACCCTGATGGCGGCGCTGATCTGGCCCAACACCGAGAAGTTCAACAACAGCGTGCGCGACGGCTCGCTCGACTACACGCTGCTCCAGCCGGTGAGCAGCCTGTTCCTGATCAGCTTTGGGCGCATGGTCGTCTGGCGGCTGTTTGATGTGCTGCTGGCCCTGGGCCTGATCATCGGCGGGCTGACTATGAGCGGCGGCAGTGCAACACCGCTGCAACTGGCTAGCTTTATGCTGCTCACCATTTCCGGCATGATGATTATCTACAGCCTCTGGATAGTGTTGATCGCCGTCACCTTCTGGTTTGTGAAGTTCGACAACAACGTGACCATTTTGCAAGCCTTGATGGACGCCGGGCGTTACCCGGCCACCGTCTACCCCTTCTGGCTGCGCATGCTCATCACCTTCGTTATCCCCATTGCCGTGGCTACCACCGTGCCGCTCCAGGCCCTTCGGGGCGACCTGGCTCCCTGGCAAACCCTGCTCTTCCTCGGCGTCAGCGCCGTGAGTCTGCTCGTCGCCATGCAATTCTGGCGCTTCGGCATACGCCGCTACAGTGGAGCGAGCAGCTAATGACGAATGACGAGTTACGAGTAGTCTGCGTTTTAACTCGTAACTCGTACTCGTAACTGGCCTCCCCTTTCTTCCAGGGAAAATCTCCCGGTTTTTGGCAAAGAAGCGTGCTATAATGAAAATGAACGTCCAAATGTCCCTCGTACTGGTCTGGTAGTTACAAACCGTCCGCCGGTTTCGTGTTTCCGTTGACTGTTGTTGCCTATGCGCCTTGCCTACACTGCCGACCTGCACGGCAATATTTTGGCTTACCGGCAGTTGTTGGAACTGGCGCTTGACCAGCAGGCCAGGGCCGTGATCGTTGGTGGCGACCTGTTGCCCCACACCATTCAGACGCAGGTGGCGATTGGGGTGCAGCGGCGCTTTATTCTGGAACAGCTGCGCCCGCTGCTGGCCGAATATCGCGCCGCCCGCCCGGAACTTGCTATCTACCTGCTGGCCGGGAATGATGATTGGGCCGGGGCGATTGCCGCCCTGGAGGAGCTGGAACGGGACGGTCTGGCAGTCCCCATCCACGGGCGGGTGTTGCCGTTGGGCGACAACCTCTGGCTGGCGGGCTATGCCTGCGTACCGGTAACGCCCTTTAGCATCAAGGACTACGAACGGCGCGACACGGGCGACCTGCCGCCCTATAGCTTTGAAATGGCTTACACCAGCGCTGGCGGTGAGCCGGTGAAAACCAGCGCCGCCCGCATGCTGGCCCTGCCCACCATCGCCGAAGAGCTAGCCGCGCTGGCCCGGCAGAGCAACCCGGCCCGCACCATCTATGTCTGCCATACGCCGCCCCACAACACCGGGCTAGACCAGATGCGCACAAAACACGTGGGCAGCAAGGCGCTACGGGCGTTTATCGAACAGCACCAGCCGCCGCTGACGTTGCACGGCCACATTCACGAAGCGCCCACGCTGAGCCGCCGCTACGCCGAACAACTCGGCACAACCTGGAGTATCAACCCCGGCCACGAACGCACCCGCTTTGGTGCCGTGGTGCTGGACACCGACGATATTGCCGGAACCATGTGGCATACGATTTACGGCCTGGCCACGGTTAGCAGATAGCAGTTGGCAGTTGGCAGTTGGCAATAGTCGCCAATGCCGCTGTTCCTGCAAACTGCCAACTGTCAACTGCAAACTACAGAAAGGCATCCAATGCTAAACTCCATCAGCGACGTGCGCGACGTGTTGAGTACACAGCAATATATCGCTTCCGACGATATTTCCACCGCTTTGTTTCTGGCCGACCGGCTGGGTAAGCCGCTGTTGTGCGAAGGCCCGGCGGGCGTGGGCAAAACCGAACTGGCCAAGTCCTGGGCCGCCGCCAATGGCCGCGAGCTGATCCGTTTGCAGTGCTACGAGGGGCTGGACGAAACCAAAGCCCTCTACGAGTGGGAATATGCCAAGCAGTTGCTCTACACCCAGCTGCTGCGCGACAAGCTGGGCGAGGTGCTGGGCGGGGCCAGCACGTTGCGGGAAGCCGCCGACCGGCTGGCGGGCGAGGAGGAGGTTTTCTTCTCCGAGCGCTTTCTGCTGCCGCGCCCGCTGCTCAAGGCCATCACCAGCGAGAAGCCGGTGGTGCTGCTGATTGACGAAATTGACCGGGCCGACGCCGAGTTCGAGGCCTTTCTGCTGGAGGTGTTGAGCGACTTTCAGGTGAGCGTGCCGGAACTGGGCACCCTGAAGGCCAAACACATCCCCACGGTGCTGCTCACCAGCAACAACACTCGCGAGCTGAGCGAGGCCCTGAAGCGGCGCTGCCTGTTCATCTTTATTGATTACCCCGACCTGGACGCTGAACTGCGCATTGTGCAGCTGAAGGTGCCTGGCCTGGCCCCCAAACTGGCCCGCCAGGCGGTGGAGATGGTGCAGCGGCTGCGTGGCCTTGACCTCAAAAAGCACCCCAGCGTCAGCGAAACGCTGGACTGGGCGCGGGCACTGGTGGAACTCAACGCCCGCTCGCTTGACCGCGAAACGCTTGACAACACCCTGAGCGTGCTGCTGAAGTACGAAAGCGACCTGCAACGGGCCAAGCGGGCCGTGCAGCAAAGCGGCGAACGGGGCGGCAGTGGCGGGCGCGGTGACGGCGGGCGCGGCGGGCGTGGCGACGGCGGCAACGACATCGGGCGCATCGGGGGAATTGATCGGATAAACTAGAACCGAGAACCGAGAACCAAGAACCAAGAACCGAACACGACTCAGGTTCTCGGTTCTTGGTTCTTGGTTCTTGTGGCGGAGGATACATGGATCGACGCATTGCCGAATTTATTGCGGGCCTGCGGGCGGCGGGCGTGCGGGTGAGCGTGGCCGAAAGCGCCGACGCCCTGCGGGCCATCGAGCAGTCGGGCATCACCGATAAAGAATTTTTCCGCATGGCGCTGCAAGCTACCCTGGTGAAAGACCAGGCCGATCTGCCCACCTTTCAGCAGCTCTTCCCCATGTACTTTTTGCAGAAGGAAGCCCCGCCGATGAAGCAGCCCGGCGGCGGCCAGCTGAGCGAGGATGAGCAGCAGAAGCTGCAAGAAATGTTAGAACAGATGCTGGCCAACATGACACCTCAGCAGCTGGCCCAGCTCTTTGAGGCCATGATGAACGGCCAGCGCCCCAGCGCCCAGCAGATGCGGGCCATGCTCAACGGCATCCCCGCGCCGCATATGAACGGGCCACAGTACCAGGAATGGATGGCGCGGCGGGCTATGCGCGAGTTGCAGTTCAACAAGCTCAACCAGCTGCTGCGCGAATTGCTGGAAAAGCTGCGCGAAGCGGGCGTAAGCGAGGAGGCCCTGCAACAGATTGAGCAGGACGCCCGCGAGAACCAGCAGGCCCTGGCCGAGCAGATCGGCCAGCAGGTGGGCCAGCAGATGATGGAACAGGCCGGGCAGGGTGAAGGTCGCCAGCGCAACATGAATGAGTTGCTGGACAAGCCGTTTGAATACATGACGGACGACGAGGCCAAAGACCTGCGCTCGCTGGTGAACAAACTGGCTGCCCGCCTGCGCTCACGGCTGGCGTTGCGGCAGCGGCGCGGCAAAACCGGCACGCTGGATGCCAAAGGCACCATTCGCGCCAACATGCAGTTTGGCGGCGTGCCTATGCTGGTGAAGCACCGCCGCCGCCACCTCAAGCCGAAGCTGGTGGTGCTGTGCGACCGCAGCCGCTCCACGGAGCAGGTGGTGAGCTTTATGCTGCTGCTGATCTATACCCTACAAGACCAGATCAGCCGCACCCGCTCGTTTGCCTACATTGACCATCTGCACGACATGAGTACCTACTTTGCCGAACACCGCCCGGAA
>JALONX010000368.1 GCA_025454695.1 Chloroflexaceae bacterium | reverse complement strand
AAAGTTCGCAAAGGTCAGGCAAAAATGTACTTGGGGCCTCCTTCGCGAGCTTTGCGCCTTTGCGAGAGCTTTTTGTGCCTTTGTGCCTTTGTGAGAGTTTAGGCGTTGTTTTCGTTGCGGCTGTGCCAGGCGGCGGTGCGCTCTGATGTGTCGGCACATGTGGCCAGGCGGGCGAAGAGGTTGTCGCGTAGGCCCTCAAGGGCCGTGCCGATAAACACCAGCTGATTGAGGAAAAGCGGCGGCGTCTTGAGTCGCGTCGTCTCATAATCTACCCGCCCGCAAACCCCGTTCACCCGCGTGGCCCAGGGTGCATCAGTGCAGTGGATGATGCCTTTGGTGCGGTAGATGTAGGGCGGCAACTCCCGCAACGCCGCCTCAATCTTGCCTCGTTCTAGCGGCTGGTTGTGCTGCCAGAGCAGGGTTTCGATGGCGTCTTCGTGCAAATGATCAGAGTCTTCCATTGCGGAGGGCGCAGAACGTTTTGACGTAACCTCGTTCATGCCGTGTTCATCGGTGAAGATGCCGAAGAGTCGGCGTGGATCAACCTCGCCCTGGATAACCTCGATAATGGCGGCGCGCTCGTTCTGTTCCCGCAGCAGCGTCCGCACGTGCGCCAGTTGCGCTGGCGTCACCAGGTCGCACTTGTTGAGGATGAGGAAATCAGCGGCCCGCACCTGCCAGCGGGCTACCTGGGCCATGTCCAGCTCCCGTTCCAGGTTGGCGGCGTCCACCAATGTCACCACTGTGTCGAGTGGCAGGCCACTGGCCCGCACCCGTTTGATCAGACTCCACGGCTCGGCCAGGCCGGTGGTTTCCACCACAATCAGATCGGGTTGGGTGGTGTCAATAATTTCTTCCACCGCCAGCAGAAAATCGGTGCCCACCGAACAGCAGATGCAGCCGCTGGTCAGCTCGATCATGCGCTCGACATGCAGGCCTTCCACCGCCTGACCATCGAAACCCACCTCGCCAAACTCGTTGACAATCAGGGCTACGCGCCGCCCGCCGAAGCCCCGCTCCAGCAGCTTGCGCAGCATGGTGGTTTTACCGCTGCCCAAAAATCCGGTGATAATGGCGATTGGGGTCATAGTTTGATTGCAAATTGTAGGTTGCAGATTGCAGATTGACCGGAGACCCTTCAATGCCTCAGGGCAGGCGGGAGACCGGCGACCAGAGCCAGAAAGAGAATTCAGAACCGAGAACCACCATACAAGGCTGAAGGCTAAACAGTGCTGAGTGCTGAGCCTGCCCTGCCGTTCGTCAAGCTCACGAGCCGCGAAGGCGAAGGGTGCTGAGTACCGAACAATTCGTAACTCGCAACTTGTAAATCGTAACTTTATTTCATCTCATCATCTTGTCGCTGTTAACCCCTAACCCGTAACCCTTAACCCCTTATCATCGTTCGGCATAGCCCGTTAGCTCGACATAGCCATGGCCGCGTAGAGGCTGGCCGTTCTGGGTGCCACTCACCTGCACCGCCCCTTCCCAGTAGACCACCGTCACCGGCAACTCCTGGTCGGCCAGAAAGGGTGTAAGTTCGAGACTCACGCCTTCGCCCGGCAGCGTGAGTCGCCAGCGCGAGGGGTATTCTGCGCCCGTTCGCGGGCTGCGCCATGTGGCCAGGGTTTCCAGCTGTACATCGGCAGGCTTCAAGATGCGGGTGCTGCCGTCGGCCTCGCTAAGTGAGCCGAAGACGTAGCCCAGCCCCGTTGCGGTGCGAATCTGGGCGTACATCAGGTCGCGGTCATCTTCAAGCTGGATACTGAACCAGTCCCAGCCCACCGCCCCGGCTTCCAGCGCACTGGTGCCCCATTCGTGGTCTTTCCAGCTCAGCCCCTGCACAGCGTAAGTTTCGCCATTTACCGTCACCGTGCCGCTGGTGACCATGCGGGAGAGCGTGTAGTAGTAGGAGGCGTTGCCCGCCGTTGGCCCCTTCTGGCTCAGGCCCTGGTCGCCCTGCAACACCGGCGGCTTGCTGCTTTCCAGCGTCAAATCCAGGCCGATAGCGCCCTCAGCGGCCCGCAAGCGCTGGGTCATCCCCTCCGGCCCGCTGCCCTCCACCGACCAGTCTTCCAGAAACACCCGAAACGGCTCGCCGCTTGCGCCCGCCAGCCCGGCCCCGTCGCGGCTGAAGCGTTCGTAGGCGTGGAAAGTGCCACCCGCCACATCGCTGAGGGCAAGATGAGCCATGTAGATGCTGCTGCTGGCCCAGGCCGACTCGCGCTCCGCTGGTTGGGGCGTCAGGCCACGGCGGAAGAAGGTCAACTGAAAGCCAAAATGACGCCCGTCTGGCCCGCTGAGGTTGCCAGTGTAGTACCACCACTCAATCTGGTATTCGGGGTGGGGGCCGTGGTCGCGGGGAAAGACGAAAGGCCGGGGCGACAGTACGCGGGCGTAGCCGGCATTATCGTCGGCATTAACAGCTTCCACCGCGCTTAATCTTGCCGTCACCTGGGGTGCTGGCGCGGCGCAGGCGCTGAGGAGGAACAAGATAGTAAGTAGGAGGAGTGGTTTCATGGATTTTTGCCACAGAGAACACAGAGGACACAGAGAGGACTCACCCGACACAACAGCGCAAGTAAATTTTTTACAAACACTGGCCGTCAATGTCATTCCGACCGCAGGGAGGAATCTGCGAGGTAGTGCATTGAAAATTTTCACGTCGTTGGCTGGCGAACTCCTTCTTGAAACATCATACCACGAAGCAACCTCCAATCTCCATTCCCTCATCTCCAATCCCTCCATTGGCACACAATCTGCATTTTTGTGGGTGGAAACCATGTAGAAGAGGAGGATTATGATGACCCAACGCAGCCGTGACCCCCAGGAACAGGTGCCGCTGAACCCGCCGGAGGTGCCGCTGGAAGACAAGCAGCGCGAACTGGAGGGCCGCCAGACCGACGATACCGAAGCGGCCTTTTTTGATATCAGCGAGGTGGATAATCTCGGTAGTGTGAGTGATACCGAACAGTATCTCGGTGAGATTGAAGCTGGCGTGCATGATGACTTGCCGAACGACGAAGAAAGCCTGGAAATGCTGACCGAGCTGGAGCTGCGGGCAGAGGAGACTGACAACGCCTTTGTGGCTGCCGAAGAGGGCCTGACCTACGTGCCGCCGATTGACCCGCCCACCGTGCCCAGCGATGACTTTTCCAATGCCCAGGTCGCCGCTGGTTTCAGCGTCTCGGCCATGGACGAGCCGTATGACGAAGACCAGCACAGCGGCTTCTACCCCGGCGGCGACGAGATGAGCGAACGGGTGCGCGACGCCCTGCGGGCCGACAGCATGACCACCCAGTATGCCGACAGCATCCGTATCATCACCAGGGGCAACACAGTGATTTTGCGCGGGATGGTGGAAGACCTGGACGATAGCGACAGCGTGGTGGCGGTGGCCCAGTATGTTGAAGGGGTGGACGAGGTGATTGACGAGCTGGACGTGCGAACCATGCAGTAGAAACGCACGGGCAGAGCTGTGGTACACTAAGGCCAATTGTAGATTGTAGATTGCAGATTGCAGATTTACCTGTGCAATCTACAATCTACAATCTGCCAGTCTGCAATCAAGGATGCCACAGCTTATGGCAGAGAACGAAACAACACTGGCGATGCTGGCGCGGGTCGGCGCGATTATCACCAACTCACATGTGGTCTACACCTCCGGGCGGCATGGCAGCAGCTATGTGAACAAAGACGCCCTCTACCCCCACACCGCCGAGACGAGCGCCATATGCGCCCGCATTGCGGCCCACTTCCGCGAGTCGGGAGTGGCGGTGGTGGCCGGGCCAACCGTCGGCGGTGTGATTCTGGCCCAGTGGGTGGCCCACCACCTTTCCACGCTCACGGGCCGTGAGGTGCTGGCGGTGTATGCCGAAGAAGAAACGGTTGACGGTGAGAAGCGGCGCGTCTTTCGGCGCGGCTACAACGAGCTACTGCCGGGCCGCCATGTGCTGGTGGTGGAGGACATTCTCACCACGGGTGGCTCGGCCCGTCAGGTCGTTGCGGCGGTGGAGGCTAGCGGCGGCATTGTGGTGGGCGTTGGGGCGCTCTGCAACCGGGGCGGCGTTTCAGCGGCAACGCTGGGCGCACCGGAACTGTTGGCCCTGGCCGAGGTGCCGCTTGAGTCGTGGGCCGAGGAGGAGTGCCCGCTTTGCGCTGCGGGCGTGCCCGTGAACACCAGGGTGGGCAAGGGCGCAGCCTTTCTGGCGCGGCGCGGCGGGTGAGGGAAATTAGACTCTCGCAAAGGCGCAAAGCTCGCAAAGGAAGGCAGATAGGCGTACTTGTGGCACTTTTTTGCCGCTTTGCCAGGAAGACCAAGACAACCTTTATAGAAATAACTCAGTGACATCTACGGAGACTGCTGGCAGGGTGTCAGCCACCACATTGTCGCCAGCTTCCCAGATTCGCTTCACCAGGTATTTATCGCCCCGTGGTTTGGTGTACTGTTCAACTGTTCGGTCAGGGATATTCACAAGCCAGACTTCGCCTATCTGGGCTGCTGCGTAGCGTGGCAGTTTCTCGTCGCGGTCATAGGCCAGCGAACTATCGGCGACTTCTACCACCAGGATCACATCGTCAGCGACCGGGTGGGCCTGAGCATAGTAGTCGGCTCGATAATGCAGCAAAGCAATGTCAGGCTGGGGTTCAGTGTAATCGTTCAGCTGAATCGGGTCTTGCACAGCAATGGTGATAGTCTGCGGAATCTGCTGACTGAGCATAACATTCAGACGCCGCACGATCGCCGCATGGAGCGGGCTGATTGGACTCATCCCGCGCACTGCACCATCAATCAGCTCAACCCGGTCATCCTCACGGAGAATGCCCGTTTCCAGCATGCGGGCGTAATCGGCAACGTGCAACTGATGTCGGATGATTTCGACAGTCATACAGCCCTCAGCGTGTCTCAATGCTAGCAGCAGTATGATACCACAGCGGCAGAACGAGTGAGGTTGTATCGGCGCTGGTTGGTAGTTGTACCTCAATCCTCGTCTTTGACGCTCATGTAGCGCGTCACGCTGCTGGTGCCGTGCGGCCAATGCGTTCTGACGCACTGCACATCCTCACCCTCGGCAAGTTTCACGGTTAACGCCTGTGTGGTTCGTGGGGCATTGTGGGGTTGTGGCCCGACGACGGTGCGAGTTTTCTTCTGTTTGCTCAGGCCACGTTTTGTCAGTCCTGGTTCATTGCATGCGAGGTGACTCATAGAAGCTTCTCGACTCCAAAGGTACAGAGCATCTTAAGTAAATTCCAAACACAATTTACGTCAAAAAGCGCTAGCTGGAAATTGCCTATTGACTTTTTTTGCCCAAGGATTTATACTTATAAACACAAATTTGAACTAAGAAAGGGTTTGAACTATGCTACGCGCCATGTTTCGGCCAGTTCGCATCAGCTTGTTCGTTCTCCTGGCTCTGGTTCTTGTGCCCCTCGCTGCGCACTCGCAGAACGACCGATTTCAGATATTTTTGCCTCTAGTTGATAGACCTCCACTTGTTGGGCTAACGAAGACCTTTATGTATGCCACGTCTCAATATTCGTATGAGATACTTGCGGAAGTGACAAATAATAGCGTTAATGAGACGCTTGATGTAACCCTGCAACTGGTGACACGCAATGACAGTGGTACAAATATTATGACTACAACGCTTAAGCCGGATATAAATCCGATTCCCCCTGGGAAGAGCGTGACCATTACTGAACGTGGGACTAATCCGCCGGGATTTCCTGTTAGTTTACAAGTTATCAATGCGGTTCCGGTTTCCGGGGCAAACATTGCGAGCCTGCGTGTGAGTCTGAACGACATTGGTTGTTCAAACGAATCGTATGGATGGGTGAAGGGCACAATTACTAACAGTAATCTTTTTCCCGTGTCCACACCTTCTCTTTCCCTGTGGCTGATTCAACCGGGTACTGGCGCACCCACTTCGTGGAACACCTTTGGTTCTTTTAACGGGAAGTATGATGGGGTTTGGCAGCCTGGTGAGTCGCGACAGTTTCAATCAGGGAGTTTTGTTATGTGTACGGCTCAGGGATCGAATCAAGACATTATGGTAAGACCAGGCATCACCCTACAATCATTCCGCACCTATGCTCAGGGCACAACTGTGCAGCGGTAAGTAGGTCTCGCGGCTCATTGTAAGAACCGGCCAACGTACTCCTGGTACGCTGGCCGGTTCTTTTTCAAACACCAGCACCAGATGAGACAGGTGGTGATCGTGTAGCGCTGCCGTTCAGATATTACCCGGATGCAGCCACAGCGTCCAAAAATTAGTCGAGTAACCCCAATACTGTTCATCCTTTTCACTCATGACCAGAGGGTTTTTGAGCCGTGAAAGCCGCCAATATCTGGTTGGAAAAGGGTTACACGG
>JALONX010000367.1 GCA_025454695.1 Chloroflexaceae bacterium | reverse complement strand
CAGCGGGCTTGCCCGGCTGTTGCTCAGGGACTTGCGCCACAGCGATGCCGGCGAGCAGTAGGCAGGTTGCAGACGCGACAACGATTCGCACGGTTTCGTCCTCCGGCGTGAGTTGGTCGCCGCTGAGCCGTTGTGCTCGCCCATAGGCCCGCTGCATGAGCAATGCATCTACCCACACATTGCATGCCGGGGCGCATTGCACCCATTCTGGTTCCACCCGCAGAAGTGTGGCGTGGGCCGGGGCCACCTGGTTGAGCCAGCTTTGCAGCTGCCACAGGGCGTGGCGCAGCAGCTTGCGGGCCTGAGCGGTGGGGTTTTCGCCCCAGAGCAGGGTTGCTAGCACCTCCCGCGCCTGGGCCTGGTCGTGGTGCAGTAGCAAGTGGCAAAAAAGTTCCTGCACTTTGCGCGAGTCGCTCACTGCCACGGGAACGCCATCACACTGCATGGACAAGCGGCCAAACAGGTAGATACGCAGCTGTGCCATCCCACTGCCCTCCTCGTTGTTGGCAGCCATGGGCATGCCAACGCTGACACGTATGGCCAGGTTTCAATGCTCTAACCCCAAAGACACGTTGCGGATACAAAATTAAACGCAAAAGACAAGCGGTTTTAGCGTATCGCAAATAGTGGAAACATCAAATAATCGTTAGCATTCGCTGGTGGCAAACCACAGCCAGCACCCGCTTAGCGGAATGGTGTGTATTGGTATGCCACCAGGTCGTCGCCCAGCAACGCCTCCACCTCAGCAGGCGGGCGCGGATGCCAGCAGGCTCCGTGAGTCTGTTTGGGGGCCGTGTTGTGGCCGTGGATCAGGCCGACGAGGAAACGCTGGTCGGGAAGGACGGCGATGTGAGCGCGGGGCACCTTCCAGATAAAGCGGGTGTCTTCACCCAGCGCCAGGGGCGGGAAGGGGTTGTGTTGCCAGGCTTCGCGGCGGTAGCACAGGCTGTTGCCTGCCACCCAGCCCCCGGAAGGGGCCGGATGGCGGTAGCACCAGGCTCGCTGGCGAACGAGATCATAGTAAAGCAGCTGGGCCACGCCGCACACGCTTGCGCCACGCTCCACGAGCGTTGCCACCTGCACCCTAAGGCGTTGGGGCGCGTGCCAGTCGTCATCGTCCCAGTGGCAGAGCAGGTCGCCCTGGGCCAGTTCGCAGGCCAGGTTGCGTTTGGCCCCCAGCACCATGCGTTCGGCCAGGCGCACATAGCGAATGCGGGGGTGGGTGGGGACGAGATCAGCGACTGAGTTCTCGCCGTCGTCTAAAATCAGCAGTTCGGCGTGGGCGTAATCCTGCCGCAGGAAGGCGCGTATGGCCAGCGGCACAAAGGCCCGCCGGTTTGCCGTGGGCATCAGGCAGGAAACGAGCAGGTTGCTGCTTGCCACGGCGGGCGCGACAAGCGGCTGTGCGGGCGATGTTGCCTGCCTACTGAGGTAGAACGACCGATCAGCGGCCAGGGTTGCCGGTTCGGGCACTTGCTGCCAGCCGCCGGGGTCGGTTTGCTGGCCACAGGCAAAGCGCCAGCTGTTCTGGCCGTGGCGCAGGTAGATAAAGTGCCCCGCGCCATTAAGCCGTTGGAGCCGTGCCCCGTAGCGTAGGGCCTGGCGCAGCAAGGCGGCATCTTCGGCCAGCGAGCGGTCGGGGTAGCGGGCCAGCTGCTCCCACACCTGGCGGCGATAAACCAGCGTGCCACCATGCACATCTTCCACAAACATGCGGCGGTGCAGCTGGGGTGTGCAACGCCAGAAGGCCCACCTGTCCAGGTCGAAAAAGAGATCCGTCACAAAGGCGGTGATGTCGGCCTGCCCCGCCAGCAGTGGCGTAAGCTGGCTCCGTAGCCGCTCAGGGCCATACCAGTCGTCGTCGTCCCACTGGGCGATGTAGTCGCCCTGGGCCAGGGCACAGGCCCGGTTGCGCTTCGCGCCGATGCTCTGTCGCTCGGGCAGGTGCAGGTAGCGAATACGGCGGTCGGCGGGAATGTTGCCCTGCTGGTCGGCATCACCATCATCAATAATCAGCAATTCGCGCTGCGGGTAGCTTTGTTGCTGGAAGTAGTGCATGGCCTGCTGCATGTAGGCGGGCCGGTTGTGGGTGGGCATAATGCAACTCACCAGCGGTTCGGCGGGGCGAAGTGGGGCACGCAAGGGCCGGTCAGCCACATGGGCTGGCGGCTGGCCCGCCACAGTCGGCATGGGGCGGCGGGGCGCAACACGCTGCTGACCCACCTCGCGCTGGCGGGCGGTAGCCAGGCGTCGTGCTGGCGGAGCGGAAAGCCGATGCACATAGGCCCCGGCGACCAGCCCGCTGCGAAAACCGGCCTGGGCGGCGCGGGCGGCATAGTCCCTGGCCCAGCACAGGTCAAGGCCACACGATTCGTCGGCGGGGCCAACGCTGTTCAGCATGCGCCGGGTTGCCACCAGGCAAAACGTATCCAGGGCGGCGGGCGGCTCCACCACGCGCATGCTGCTGCCAAAGCGCCGGGCGGCAGCACGAGCGCTGTCGGCAATCGCATCACTGTCGGCGCTGGTGTCAGGAAAGATGGCTTGCCAGGCTGCGCCACGATTGCTAGCAGGGCCAGCCAGGCCATAGTGGCTATCACTGGCGAGGGCCGCCAGCAGCCGTTCCAGCCAGCCGGGGCCAACCAGCGCCCCACTGTGCAGCAGCACAATCACGGCCTCGTCGCTGGTTGCGGCCAGGCGGTTGAAGCATGCAGCGGTACCCTGGGCCTGGGCGGTGCCGAGCTGAGGTAGGGCGGCCAGTTGCGCCAGGGCCGCCCGCGTGGCCGCATCTGGCCCGTCGGGCAGCAGCACCAGCCGCGCCGTGGGTGGCGTGTGGGCGCAGAGCGCGGCCAGGGTGGCGTGCAGCTGCTCCGGCTGGGCCGAGACATAGACGCCGATGCAGACGGAGGGATGTTCCGTGATAGCGGTCATTTTAGAACCAATGATCAGATGACGCGGTGACAGGGTGATACAATGAAAAGCCACTATGTCCTGCGAACTGCGTCATGTGGATAATCTGCAATCTGTTTACAAAAACACCTCGGTGCCATACCAGGCAAACGGGTGGGCCATGTGCAGGCAGCGCAGCTGCGGAATGCGCTCCGGCAATAACCCCTGGCGGCGGCAGCGTTCCACAAATGCGCCATCGGAATGGGCAAAGTGGTTCATCTGTTCCGGGTAGGGCTGGCGCGGCAGGGCGGCGCGGGGCACAATCTGGGTGTAGCCCCAGGGCGCATCGTCCCGCTGGTGCTGGGCGGCGGCACACGCAAGGGCGGGCAGGTCGCCGATGCTATCGAAACGCCCGGCCAGCAGGCCATCGGTCTGAGTCGCATCAAGATGGACTCGTTCGGCGTAGAAGAGGCGCATGCCGCGCTGACGGATGTAGTTCAGGGCCAGGGCAGCGCTACCGGGCGCAAACAGGCAGTCGGCGTCGGTGAACCAGAGCCAGCGGCCCCGGCAGCGACTCACCGCCCGGTTCAGCATTGCACCTTTGTTCAGGGCCAGTTCCGGCGGCAGGGCCACTTCGCGCACGGGCATGTGGGGGTAGGTGCGGGCGACGCTTGCCAGCAGTTCGTGGGTGCCGTCGGGGCTGGCCGGGTTGGCCACCAGCAGTTCCAGACTCCCAAAGGGCAGCTCCTGCATGCACCAGTTGCGCAGGGCCAGGCGCAGGCGTTGGGCAAAGCGGTTGCAGGTGATGATAACGGATAGCTCGCATGCCGTGGCCAGTGGTTCAAGCCACAGGTCGCGGAAATGCACATGGCTGGCAGCCTGCGTCTTGAAGCTCAAGGTGCCGCTCAGCAGATCGTCCACCGTGTGCAGCTGGCGGTTCCACCATGCTGGGGGCTGGGGCTGGCCATCCACCGTGAAACGCCAGCCGCCCGTGTCATCCACCTCCAACGCAAGCTGGCGGGGGCGTTCGTCGGGCAGCGCCACCAGAAAATCCTTGTACGGCCCGAAGCTCAACCCGGCGGCCCGGGCGCTGCCTGCCACCGTGAGCGTAACGCGGAAGGAGCCAAGGGCATGCAGCGTCGCCGGGCCGCAAGCGTTCCAGGCCAGGGCGTTCCACTCATCGCTGCTGTTCACGCTGGGGCCAGCCGTGCCCCACCCCCAGCCGCCGCCTTCCACCGTTTGCCATGTGGCGCGGGCGGCTTCATCGCCGCCTGTGGCCTGCTGCCAGAGGGCGGCAAGATTGGCGATGAGGGATTGGTGATTGGCGATTGGCGGCTTAAGCACAGCCATCGTGTTCCATTCCTCCTGAGAAATCGTCTACGTTGTTTATGATCCGTGCGCAAAGCCACAAAGAAAGCGCAACAGCGTATTTAGCAGATTGCAGATTGGCTGTTGTCCGCAGGGCGGCGCGCAGCGCTATTGCAGATTGCAGATTGGAACAGCACGGGTATGCGGAAAACCACATGGTGGTGGCTCAACCGATCTGCAAACTGCTACAGTAGCTCATTCCGTTGCTACGCCGAACGCCCGGCCATGCAGATGGTGCGTTGCCCGCACGCCGCCGTGGAGCAGCACCCGGTAGCCTGCCCGCCGCATGGCAGTGCAAAGAACGCCATCCCAGCCAAGGGTGCGCTCCCAATCGAGATACGGTGGGCAGGCACGCAGCGCCCAGTTGGCCCAGACGGTGCAGCCACCGCCCACACAACTCACCTCCAGCGGCTCGTTGCCCACCTGGTTCCAGCCCACATTGGCTTGCCAGCCATGGTCACCCCACCCGGCACAGACGGCGTGGTCGGGTTCGTGGGGCATGGCGTAGGTTGCCGCCGCTGCGCCCACGTTGCCCAGGCTCGGGGTGCCAATCGCTTCAGCCAGCTGCTGCACCGCATCCAGTGGTGGACTCACGTCGTCTTCCAGGGTGAGAATCAGGTCTTCACCGACACGGGCCAGCACCCCGGCATAGAGGGCGGCGACATGGCGGTGGCGGCCCTCGGCCAGGTAGGGTTCGTCGGGGTGGGCAGCATAGGGCTGTCCGACTCTGGCCACATCCACATGGCTGAAGCTGTGGGCAAGGGCCAGTTCGGCCACGGTTGCCGCCACACGCTGGAAAAAGGCGGGCTGGCCGCTGTTGTCCACCAGGTAGAGGGCCGTGCGGGGTGGCAATGCCGCCTCCGCCAGGTAGCTCGCCCAGCGCTGTAGCCCGCCCGCGCGGCCACTCAACAGTGTCACCACCGCTAGCGAGCGTACTCGCCAGAGTTCGTGCCGTAAACCCTCGTGGCGCAGGCCGCGCTGCAAGCGGCTGGTCGGGTGGTTTCGCATCAGCAGTGGCGGGCCGCCCAGCCGTTGGGCCTGCCAGCCCAACGCGGTGATCGTCAGCGCCAGGGCGTAATCGTCCAGCATCGCGGTGTCGCTGCGCCAGCCGCCGCCCATGTGCAGGGCTGCCCGCCGCCAGAGCGAGGCGGTGTCAATGAAGTTCTCGGCCCGCAGCCGCCAGTAGTCGTAGGTGGGCACCTGCCAGTAGTGCTGCGGTTGCATGGTGGCATCGCAGAACTGAATGTCGGGATAGAGGATGGCCACCTCGGCGGGGGCGCTGGCCAGCGCCCGCAGCGCGGCGTCCAGGTAGCCGGGGGCCATCAGGTTGTCCGCATCCCAGAAGAGCAGCCAGGGCGCGCTGGTGGCGGCAATGCCCGCATTGCGGGCCAGGCCAGGGTGGCCCCAGCGGCCCGCCAGCGCCCGCCAGCCAGGGGGTAGTTCGGGTGGTTCACAACCATCGCAGACCACCAGGGCCTCGCTGCCGGGCGGCAACTGGGGCGCAATGCTGGCCAGCGTTGCGGGCAGCCAGCCCAGGTATGGCTCATGGCAGGTAAGAATGAGGGCAAGTGGGAGGCTCATTTTTTGCCCTTGCCTTTCGGTTTTGGTGCAAGGTTGGCTTTAATCGCCGTTTCAAGGTCAGCCAGGTTGGTTTTGATGTCTTTTTTCTGCTTGCCAATAATCTTCAGCAAGCGATCCTGTTTGGCCCGGTCGCCCGCCAGAGCAGCCACAATCCGGTCAATCGCGGCCTTTTTGAAGTCGGCGTTCAACAGGATGTGCCCCATATGTTGGGCCAGGTACCACAACACATCACCCACTTCAGCATCAGTAAACGTGTCGAAGTAGGCAACGAGCTGCATGCTGGTGGCTTCTATTTCGGCATTGGGTTTGTCTTTGCTGGTGGAGGCGCAGGCTGTGAGGAGTGCGACAAAGCAAACGAGAAGTATGCGGTGGTAAAGGATCACAAGGAGACGGTAGGGGAATTGCAGGTAGAGAACAAGCCTTGAACCCAGAATCCGGAGACTGGAGGGATTCGCTTGCACGAGAAAGGCACCGCGACGCGAGGTCACGGTGCCTTAGAATCCCACCTGTGCCGTTCGGCATGAGGGCTCACGTATCCCAG
>JALONX010000366.1 GCA_025454695.1 Chloroflexaceae bacterium | reverse complement strand
ATGAGTTTTAAGAAATAAAACGGGTATATGCTCACGCCGTAGCCCTGAAGGGCGCGGCTCTCATGTGCGAAGCCCGCCTGCGCGGGCTATACCGAATTTAATTTTTAATCTTTATAAGCGTGTTGCTCTAGCAATAGCAAGAAACTTCCCGAACAAAGTAGTTGTTCGTCCGTAAACAAAGTTCTCTGTGGAGTAGAAACACTTGTATTTTACTGAATTACGCCTGGTCAATTTTGGTCAATATGCTGGTGAACATCGCCTCGATCTGCGGCTCCCCCACGATGGGGTGCAGGCGGTTACCAGGCCCATTTTGCTCATCGGTGGCACCAATGGGGCGGGCAAAACCACCCTGCTGGAAGCGGTGCGGCTCTGCCTGTATGGCGCGGCGGCGCTGGGCAACGGCACCAAACGGGCCGATTACCAGGCCCATCTGGTGAGCCGCATCCATCGGCAGGCGGGCGCTCCGCTGGCCCACACCTTTGCCTCGGTGGAGGTGAGCTTTGAGCATACGCTCCACGGCGCAACGACATGTTACAGCGTGCGGCGCATGTGGCAGCGCAAGGGCCAGGGCGTGCATGAAACGCACCATGTGTGGCGAGATGGCAAAGCCTTGAATGAGCAGGAGCAGCCATGGTGGGAGCAGTTTTTGCACGACCTGCTGCCAGTGGGCCTGGCCGACCTCTTCTTTTTTGATGGCGAGAAAATTCAGGCTCTGGCCGATGATGCGGACTCAACCGAACTGGGTGCGGCTATTCGCTCCTTGCTGGGCTTTGATCTGCTGGATCGGCTGCGGGTTGACCTGGCGGTGTATGTGACCAGACAGCGGCGAGCCGACGACAGCGACCTTGAGCGCCAGTTGCAAGCGCTTCAGGCTCAGCGCGGCAACCTTGATGCTGCGGTGGAGCAGACTCACAGCGCCCTCGGCAACCTTAAGGCCCGGCTTGACCAGAAACAGGGCCAGATTGAAGCGACGGAGCGCGAGTTGCTGCGGGCGGGTGGTGGTCTTGCCAACCAGCGCGAGGGTCTGGGGCAACGGGCCGACGCGCTCCGGGGCGAGATCAAGCGGCTGGAACGGCTACTGGTGGAACAGAGCATGGGCCTGCTGCCCTTCGCCACCATCCCTCAACTCACCAGCAGTCTCAAGCAGCGCCTGGAACGGGACGCCCTGGTTGAGCAGCATGTGCAGGTTTCAACTGTGGCGGACTATTTTGTAGAAGAGTTTCGGCGGCGCATGGTCTGGGAGGATGACTGGCTCAGGGGCGTGCGCCCTGGTGTGCAGCAACAGCAACAGCTACGAGAAAATATCATTGCACTGGCCAACAGCATCAAGAGCAGCCTTAGTGATGGCGAGCAGAACAGCCTGGCCAATGAATATGTGGTTCACCCGCTAGAACAGGGCGAGCGGCAGCAGCTGATTCAGTGGATTGACCAGGCCACAACCCTGGTGCCCCGGCTGGTGGGCCAACTCACGACGGCCCTGGAA
The DNA here is from genome assembly GCA_025454695.1 of Chloroflexaceae bacterium. Lineage (GTDB taxonomy): Bacteria > Chloroflexota > Chloroflexia > Chloroflexales > Chloroflexaceae > JALONX01. Next base: position 4,902 of record JALONX010000366.1, on the reverse strand, counting down.
CGGGCGATAGCGGAATTGGCCCACGTCGAGCGCCTGTTGCATGATCTACCAGCCGATGAGCAACTTCAGCCCCTGGTGCAAAGGCTGGCCGAGCTGCAACGGGAAGCAGGCCGCCTTGAGGTGCAACACCACGACCAGGAGCAGCACCTGAAACAGCTGCGCAACGAGCGGGCGAAGCTGAAGGAGCAGGAAGAGGAGCTGTACACCCGCATGTTGCGGGGCGATGATCCGGGCTTGCGGGTGGAACTGGCCGAGCGTGCCCGGCGCGTGCTGGGCCGCTACGAAGAGGCGCTGCGGCAGGCCAAAATACAGGCGTTGGAAGGGCGGATTGTAGAGTGTTTTGGCCATTTGAGCCGCAAAGGGCGCTTTATTCAGCGGGTGCAGATTGACCCGCAGACCTTTGCGACCACGCTGTTTACCAGCAAAGGCGACGCCCTACCCAAACACCAGCTTTCGGCAGGCGAGAAGCAGCTGTATGCCGTGGCGCTGTTGTGGGCCTTGCGCCTGGTGTCGGGGCGCAATGTGCCGATCATTATTGACACGCCGTTGGGCCGCCTCGACCAGGAACACCGCCTGCGGCTGGTGCAGCACTACTTTCCCCACGCCAGCCATCAGGTCATTCTCCTGGCGACGGACAGCGAGATTGATGAGGCGCTCTATGCCCGGCTTGAGGGTGCGGTGGGGCGGGCCTACCAACTCCGCTACCAGCCCCGTGAAGCCCAGGTGACAATTACCGAGGGCTTCTTTTGGGATAAGCAGCCGGACGGGGCCGAGCACCAGGCCCAGGGCACGGTTGCAGCGGTGACGGCATGAAGCTCAATCGGGTGCGCTTCTGCGACGAGGCCGACCAGCGCCTGCGCCAGCTCAAGGCCCGCACGGGGTTGAGCGCCAATCTGCTCTGTCGCATCGGCTTCTGCCTCTCGCTGGCCGACCCGCTCATCCCCCAGCCTGGCGACTACCCGGAGAACAGCCAGCGGGAGATCGAACGGAGCACGCTCACCGGGCAGTACGATGAGCTGTTTCTGGCCCTGCTGCGGGAGCGCTGCCTGCGCGACGGCGCACCAGCAGACGACGACACGATGGCAGCCCAGTTTCATGCCCACATGAACCGGGGCGTGCTACTGCTCTTCCAGCGGGCGAAAACACTGGCGGATGTTGGAAAACTCGTGACAAGTAACGAGTGACGAGTGACGAGTGACGAGTGACGAGTAACGAATTACGAGTAACGAATTACGAGTAGAAGTTTCATACTTCATATTTCATACTTCATAATTGAGCTATGCTTATCTACATGGATCATCACGCGACCACGCCGGTGGAGCCACGGGTGCTGGAGGCGATGCTGCCCTACTTCAGCCAGGTGTTTGGCAATGCGGCCAGCAAAGACCACGAGTTTGGCTACCAGGCCAGCCAGGCGGTGGAGCAGGCCCGTGGCCAGGTGGCGGCGCTGCTTAACGCTCGCCCAGAGGAAATGATCTTCACCAGTGGCGCAACCGAGGCCAACAACCTGGCCCTGTTTGGGGTGGCCGAAAAGTACGCCGAGCGGGGTGACCACATTATCACCTGTGTGACGGAACACAAGGCCGTGCTGGACGGGGCGAAGCGCCTGGAACGACTGGGCAAGCACGTCACCTACCTGCCGGTGGACTCACACGGCATGGTTGACCTGGACGAGCTACGGGCAGCGATCACCCCACGCACGGTGCTGATCTCGCTGATGGCAGCCAACAACGAGATCGGCACCCTGGCCCCGCTGGCCGAAATCGGCGGCATCGCCCGTGAACATAACGTGCTCTTCCACAGCGATGCGACCCAGGCAGCGGGCTATGTGCCGCTGGATGTGCAACGCATGCAGATTGACCTGCTCTCGCTCTCGGCTCACAAAATGTATGGCCCTAAAGGGGTCGGTGCGCTCTATGTGCGGCGCAGCAACCCACGGGTGAGCCTGGCCCCACAGTTGCATGGCGGCGGCCACGAGCGGGGGCTACGTTCGGGCACGCTGAACGTGCCGGGGATTGTGGGCCTGGGGGCGGCGGCGGCGCTGGCCCGCCGCGAGATGCAGCGCCAGGCCACGCTGCTGCGGAACCTGCGTGACCAGCTGTGGCAACTGCTGCAAACCCACATTGACGGCGTGGCGCTCAACGGCCACCCCGATGCACGGCTGCCCCACAACCTGAATGTGTACATCCCCGGCATCGAAAGCCGGGCCTTTATCGCTGGCCTCAAGGAACTGGCCCTTGCCACCGGCTCGGCCTGCACCAGCGCCGCCGTTGAACCGTCCCATGTGATTATGGCGCTGGGCTTCGGTGAGGAACGGGCACACGGCTCGCTCCGCTTCGGGTTGGGGCGCAGCAACGATGCGGCTCAAGTGGCACGGGCGGCGGAAGTGGTGGTGGGGAGAGTAGAACAACTACGGGCGCTGAGGAGGTTTTAAATTCAGGGCAGTTCCTGATTGTCGCGTGCAAGCAGGTCAAGCGGTACTTCAAAATAGTCTGCAACTCTCACTGCGAGTTCTAATGACGGGTGTTTGCGCCCACTCTCCAGATCGCCGATAAATCCGTGCGACCTAAATCCCAGAACATCGGCTAATTCGCGCATTGTCATACCCCGACGCTGGCGCAACAACCGCAACTTTTCCCCAAATCGCTGCATAAATCTCGACTTTGGCTCACCATGTACGCAGGCTGCTTGACAGCCCATTCAAGGTGTGCTAAATTTACGCCAATAGGCGTACAAAGGAGGTTTTCGGCAATGGGTACCGTATCACCAGACGAACTCGCCCGCTTGTGGAGCCAGGAAAAAATCACCCCAGAAATGGCTATTGGCCATATCACCCAGAACCTTGCCCGCATGCAAGGTATGCTTGACTCACATCGGCAGATGCTCCAGGCAACATTAGAGGTACACCAGCAAATTCTTACCACACTCCAGGTTGATTTGGAACAGACAGCTAGGAACCAGCCGACAAGAAAGATACGCACTGCCCGTTAACATCGCTCACAGCGGTTTCTCTGTTGGCGCTGGCTTTCAAGGAAAGACCTATCAGGTGCGGCATTCAAGGCTTTGGAATGGGACAAATTGAGATCGCCGCACCTGACAGGTCTGGCAGCGCCGTGCAGTGCATTTTCCCAAATTTGATTTTATGCCAGATGACCCTTCACCAAAGAAACAAACGCCGAGAACTGGGGCCTACATCCGCCAACTCCGCAAACAAACTGGCCTGTCGCTGCGAGCAGCAGGGCAACTATTGGGTATTAGCTACGTGTACCTCCAACAGCTAGAAACTGGCACGCGCCCTTTGACCCTGCACAAACTCAAACGACTTGTGCCTGAATTAGGTGGCGACCTGGAAGAAGCAGTGAGGTTGTACAGGTTGGATGTAGGGGTTTAGTTGTATTGTTTCAACAATAGCGTCACTTTTGTTATTTCAGAAGTTATTATCTTCATTTTCAGTGTTAATACTCTTTAAATCCGCATCCCAATTAAGTTTACGCTTTGCATTCTTAATGATAACGTTCAAATCATCCTTTATTATTTTTCGAACCACATTATTATCCTGAATCGCATAATTCCAATCCCTAAACCAGAACTCCGATGGAATGGCATTAAGAGCAATAATTGTCTGATTTTCGATCGTTTCAGGTTTATATATATCAACCAAATCCCCTTCCCAGGCATATGCAAGTCTGTCAACAATACAATCGTTCAAGGCGATAAGATTAACTTTGCTCATAAACTTTTCGTTCTTCTTCCATAAATTATCATACTTTCTAGTTACAGCTCTCCAGACGGCCAGAAAAACTTCCTTTCTTGTCTCCTCTTCTTCAACCCTAAAAGCGTCCCTGATGTATCTAAGGCAGGTTTCAATTGTAGTTAATTGAACTTCACCTTTATTATCCTTACTCAAAGGCCATATAAGCAATTGATAAAAGGGACTATTTATATCTTCGTTAATATCCTTCAAAATAGAAGACACATTCCCATAACTTACACCAGCATTAAGTAAACGCTGCTGTAAATTTGGCTCATCAAACGACGCGATAATAGCCTTTACATTATCTGTCGGCACTTTTGCCGCCTTGTTGTTAATCACAACGAACTGAAAGGCTTGTTCCTCTGGCGTAGCCTCTATAAGTGCTACAACAAGGACAGGAAGATCTTCTTCGCTTATCGAAGCCATTCCGAAAACTCTGTGTTGGCCATCTACAATCAACGCTGGCTTCTGATAATCAGGTAGTTCGGTCTTATAATCGAAGGATAAAACACCCCAATCCATTTTATCAACAACACCATTTCGTGAGTCAATACCTACAAAATTAGCATCTATCTGCTCTTGCAAAGAACTAAAAAAAGCTTTTCCCTGCTCAAAAGCAACAATAACTCCAACAGGAATAGTGTTTTTCTTATCAGATGCAATAAATCTCTTAATAGCCCTAACCCTTGAAGGAGTGACTATTCTTTGTGTACCCTTCTCGTGTTTTCCAACTCGCTTTACTCCCGCCCAATTTAAGACATCTTTGACACTTGTAATAAAGACCACAAACTCAACGCTGTCACCTCTTCCTCTTTGAGCAATACGGCAACCAAAAAACTTTCTACTCTCCATAAAACCCCCTAATACTACCCTTCAATCTTACAGTTATCGCAATAAGCAACCATGTTTAAGAAATGCCAGCTATCAGTAGAATCTTTCCTTCCAACATTAAGCTTACCAATACGATGTGCAGGCTGACCACAAGCAACGCAAGAGTAATTACTTTTAGCATAAACTGCAACTTTGTGATGACTTACTAGCTCATTTTCGAAACCCCGGTCATTCTCATCTAAAGGCAATGAGATAAGTTCATAGTGATAATCGTAAAGGTCTAGCCTGTCATTTTTAATTTCATTATTACATTTAGC
>JALONX010000365.1 GCA_025454695.1 Chloroflexaceae bacterium | reverse complement strand
ACTCCTTTGTGTCTTTGTGCCTTGGTGAGAGCTATTGTCACGGCAAGGGTGTCAGCCGTTCAATGCCGACGCGGTAGCCGATGCCGTTGAAGCAGGGGTTGGTGTAGACGCGAACCTCTGCCGGGTAGCCATAGTATGGGTCGTAGCGCACGGAGGGCTGGCGGGTGTAGCAGGGGTCAAGCTGGTATGCCAGGGTTGGTACAAGCCGACTCAGCCGCCCACGCCATGTAACGGGCCACTGGTTGAGGTCGTCTAGCGCGTGAAACAGCCGTTCCACCGGGAAATTGTAGCGCAACATTCCGATTTCTATCTGGTTCATGGGGCGGTTGTGGAGGAGATCGGTGCCGCTGACAATCTGCTCGTCGCGCACCTCCAGCAGGGCGTGGGCCACATAGCCGCCAGAGCGGTAGTGAACTTCGATCTGGTAGTGGGGCGGGGCGCTGCTCTGCCAGCGCAGCCGGGCTAGCTCGTGGCGCAGGGGCGAGGCCGGGGCCAGCACCACAAAGGCCACCAGGCCGCCGACGATGGCGAGGCAGGCGATTAGCAGGAGTAGTTTTGGCCTACGAAGACTGGCGCGATGCTGGTGCATGGACGAGTGCCTGACGAGTGACCGGAGACCGGAGACCGGAGCCAGATGATTGACGATTGACGATTGACGATTGACGATTACTCGATTGACGATTGACGATTACTCGATTGACGATTACGGATTACGCAGTACGCATCACGTTTCACGGATTACGGATTACGCATCACGCATCACGTTTCACGCATCACGTTTCACGCATCACGTTTCACGCATCACGCATCACGCATCACGTATCACGTTTCACACATTACGCATCACGTTCCTCGTTATCCCCGCAGCGCCCGCACCCGCTTCAGTGGCGAGGCGGCGTTGCGCCCGAAGAACTCGACGAGGCGTAGATATTCGGTGTAGAGAGCGCTGTAGGTAGCGGCGTGGGCGGCATTGGGCTGCGCGGTGCGGCGGCAGGGCTGGGCCATGGCGGCCACAGCTTCAGCAATGCTGGCGTGCGCGCCGCCAGCCAGCGCCCCAAACATGGCCGCACCGAGGGCGCTGGCCTGTTCGTTGGCGCAAATGGCAATGGGCAATTGCAGCACATCGGCGTAGACCTGGAGCAGCAGCTCGTTTTTGATCAGCCCGCCGCCAGCCCGTAGCTCGCGCACGGGCACCCCAGCCTGCTGAAAGGTCTCCACAATCAGCCGGGTGCCAAAGGCCGTCGCCTCGATCAGGGCGCGGTAGAGCGCTTCGGGCGTGGTTTGCAGCGTGTAGCCCAGCACCAGCCCGCCCAGGTCGGCATCCACCAGCGGCGTGCGGCAGCCATTCCACCAGTCCAGCGCCAGCAGGCCGCTCTGGCCGGGGCGCATGGCGGCGGCCCGGCTCGCCAGCAGGTCGTGGAGCGAACGGCCTTCGCGGGCGGCAGCCTGGTGGTAAGCAGGCGGCACATGTGCATCCACAAACCAGCCGAAGATGTCGCCCACCCCGGCCTGCCCGGCTTCGTAGCCAAACAGCCCCGGTAGAATGCCGTCCTCCACCACGCCGGAGATACCCTCGGCCAGGGTCTCGTGTTCCGCCATCAGCATGTGGCAGGTGGAGGTGCCCATAATCATAAACAGGGTGCCGGTGCCGCTCACACCGCCGCCGGGCACAGCAGCGTGGGCATCAATAATGCCCGCCGCCACGGGCGTGCCCGCTTGCAGGCCCAGCCGCCCGGCCCAGGCAGCCGTGAGTCCACCAACACGGCTACCGGGCGCAACCACCGGGGCGCTCACCTTGTCGGTAAACAGGTTGGCCAGGCCGGGGTGCAGCGCCGCCAGAAAATCGGTGCTTGGCTGGCCCTGGCTTTTGTTCCATGTGCCTTTGTAGCCAGCGGCGCAGGCGTTGCGGGCCAGGTTGCCGGTGAGTTGCCACACCACCCAGTCGGCCCCTTCCACAATCCGGGCGGCGGCGGCGTAAAGGTCGGGGGCTTCTTCCAGCAGTTGCAGCGCTTTGGGGATAAGCCATTCAGAGGAAATTTTGCCGCCGTAGCGGGCCAGCCAGCCTTCGCCCCGCTCCAGGGCTAGCGCATTCATGCGGTCGGCCTGGGGTTGTGCGCCGTGGTGCTTCCAGAGTTTGGCCCAGGCGTGGGGCCGGGCGCGATGGGCTGCCAGCATGTGGAGCGGAGTGCCATCGGCAAGGGTGGGCGCAACGGTGCAGGCCGTAAAATCCAACCCAATGCCAACAACCTGCTCGGCCCGCACGCCGCTCTGTTGCAGCACCTGGCGCACCGTGCCCTCCAACGTTGTGAGCCAGTCACGAGGGTCTTGCAACGCCCATTCCGGCGGTAGCGGCTCGTCTGAGTCTGGTAGGCAACGGTCAATCACGCCGTGGGGAAAGGGCATGGCGGCGCTGGCGGCGCTGGTGCCAGTTGCCACATCGGCCAACAGGGCACGGGCCGACTCAGTGCCGAAATCGAGGCCAAGGGCGTAGCGTTGCATCGGTGCAAGCTCCTCTTGCAGATTGCAGATTGTAGATTGCAGATTGTAGATTTTATAGGTCGTACATCCAAAATCTAAAATCCAAAATCTAAAATCGCACATGCGATTGTGGTGGCGGAAAGTATAGCGGCAGTTCTAGCCCTGGTCAAAGAGAAGTACGAATGATGAAGTATGAGTGATGAAGTATGGGTTATTACTGCTGCTGCGAACGGTACTGCCACACGAAGTCGGCGCACACGTATGGCATGCGGCAGCAGTGCCGCTGAGCGGGAGCGTGGTTCCCGCAATCCATACGAGCGATAACCGGGCCAAACATTTCACCTATCCTCTCTGAGTCTCTGCGTTTTCTGCCAACCCTTCGGCTGCGCTCAGGGCAGGCTGCCAACTGCCAATTGGTGACTCTCAACTCTCAATTCTCAATTTTCAATTCCCCAGTTGCAACCTCACAACTGCGCGTGAGTATTGCGCAATTCCTTGTTCCTATGGCGCAAAAACTGCTTGCATTTGAGACAGACATGGGGCACAATGGGACTACAACATCTGTGAAGCTTATCACGCAGTTTGCCGAGCGTGCTGGAAGGAAGAGCTATGCAGCGGCGTTTTGTCGGGTTTGCCTGGTTTGTGGTGATCTACAACCTGGGCGTGATTCTGTGGGGTGCGTTTGTGCGGGCCACGGGTTCGGGGGCGGGCTGCGGCAGCCACTGGCCGCTGTGTAACGGTGAAGTGATCCCCCGTGCGCCCCAGGTAGAAACGATGATCGAATTTACCCACCGCATCACCAGCGGTGTCGCCGGGTTGCTGGTGATTGCGATGGTGGTGTGGGCGGTGCGGGCCTTTCCCAAGGGCCACCTGGCCCGGCGGGGCGCATGGCTCTCGCTGGTTGTCATCATCATCGAAGGGCTGCTGGGGGCCGGGCTAGTGCTGCTCGGGCTGGTAGCCGACAATAGTTCGTGGGCGCGGGCTGTGGCCATGGGCGTTCACTTGATGAACACCCTGCTGCTGCTAGGTGTGCTGGTGCTGACGGCCTGGTGGGGCAACGGCGGCGGCAAGCTGCGCTGGCGGGGACAGGGCATGGTGAGCTGGCTGCTGTTCGGCGGCGTGGCAGGCATGATGGTGCTGGGGGCCACTGGCGCAATCACCGCCCTGGGCGACACGCTTTTCCCGGCTGAGTCGCTGCGGCATGGCCTGGCGCAAGACCTCGACCCACAGGCTCACTTCCTGATCCAGCTGCGGGTGTGGCATCCCGTGCTGGCAATTGCCCTGGGCATCTACCTGCTGCTGGCCGGACGGGTGGTCTACCGCATGCGCCCGCAACCGGCAACGCAACGGGCGGCAACCGTTTTGCTGCTGCTATTCTGCTCTCAACTGGCGATTGGTGCGGTGAATCTGGTGTTGCTGGCCCCCGTCGCCATGCAGCTCATTCACCTGCTGATGGCCGACCTGACCTGGATCGCCCTGGTGTGGTTGTGCGCCTCGGCGCTGTCGCAGCCGCAGCCCACAGCCGTGCCCGTGCCCGAACGCGCCCGCAGTTATGCCTGATCCGCTCAGGGCGCGAAGCCAGCCCTGAGCTTGCCTGCCCTGCCGTTCGTCCCTTCGATGCCTCAGAACAGGCAAGCTCACGAACCGCGCAGCCGAAGGGTCGAAGGGGAAGGCGAAGAGTAATGCGTAATGCGTAATGCGTAAACCGTAAGAGACGGTATTACGTGTTACGCATTTCTAATCTCTATAGTGGTTTGCAGATCAGGTGAGCTAGTACGATCTGGCTTTGTCACATTACAATGCCGCTGCAATCTGCAATCTACAATCAGTCAATCTGCAATCTGCTATAATCCCCAATCTCTACCTCACCCTCGTGGAGGAAGAGTTGGTGTTGTGGTAGGTGAGTCGAGGTTGGCAGGCGTTGCTTCGGGGTTTGGCGTGCCTTCCGTGCCGGGCGTGCCTTCGGGGCTGGGGGTGCCATTGGGCACCCGGCAGATGAGTTCGCGCACAATGTCACGGGTGCCGCGCACCTGCACCTCAACGGGGTAGTCGCCGCTCCGTTCATCGCCCACAATCAGCGTCATGCTGTAGAAACCATTGAGTTCACTGAGCGTGCCGCCCACCGCCCGCTGGTTAAAGAAGAGCAGCAGCGGCGTGTCTACTGGCCCGGTGCCCTCGATCTGCACGGGCATGCCAGGGGCGCATGTCAACACCTCAGCTCCTGGTTCCAGGGTTGGGGTAAACGTCGGCGTCGCCAGCACACGGGTCGGGCTACTGGTAGTGCCGAGGGTGGGCGTCAGCCCGGTTGTCGCGGTGACATTGCTGGTAGCGGCAGGCGTGCGGGTTTGCGTAGTTGTAACAGTGGGCGTGGCGGTTGGCCGCGATTGCGCCTCCGCAGTTTGAGTAGCACACACCGGGTAGGCTTGCGAGCTAGAGTCACAGACTGTCGAGGCTGCCTCTGCCGTCTGGGTCGCACAAAGTGGATAGGCAGAAGAGTCAGGCCCACATGATTCGCTCTGTTCTTGCACAACCGGGCGGGCAGGCACCTGGGTAGGGGCTGCCGCAAAACTCACCCCTAGCGCCATCAGCCCGGCGAGGATGATGCTGATAGGCCAGAACAGGCTTGATCGCTTCATGGTACTCCTGTGATGTTGGTGCCTGTCGCGTCACTCATCTTAACAATAACTATACCACAATCGGTGGGTAGTTTTGCAATCGGCAGCTGGCAGTCTTGCAACTGGCGCATCGCATGTCTTTTGCCTATAGCGGTTTGCCGGTCAGTTGAGCGTGCGAAGGAGCCTACCTTCCGTGCAGTATGGTTTCAATTTGCCATCTTCAATAGAACGTGCCAACTGAATCAACGCCCGCCAAGGGCGAGATTCAGCTCCCGTTCAAACTGGCCGTAGGGCTGTGCCCCCGGGAAGCGCTTCTCGCCAATCTCGAAGACGGGCCGCAGCCGCACCCCTGCCGCTGTGGCAGCCTGGAAATCGGCCTCGACGGCGGCCTGGTGGGTGCGTTGCTCCATGCAACTGCCGAAGCTTTCCAGACTCACACCAACTGACTCGGCGATGCGGTCAATGTTGGCACGGGCGGAGCCGCCAAACAAATCGCCTTGCTGGGCATACAGCGCCTGGCGCATCTCCCAGAAGCGGTTCTGGTCGGCGGCGCATTCCGAAGCCTCGGCAGCAAGTTGTGAGCCTTCGCCAATCTGCACCAGGTGCCGGTACACCAGCTGCACTTTGCCCGGCTTGATGAAGTTTTCAATCAACTGAGGTTCTGTTTCCAACACGTGGAAAGCACAGGCACTTCAGAGGAAGTCTGAATACATCACCAGCGTCACCGGGGCGCTGGCCTGGCCCAGGCGCTGGTAGCCCTCCGCCGTTTTGCCCTGCTCGATGCCGCTGTAGGCTGAGGGCAGCCCGGCGGGCGCTGCCGCCACTGGCGTCGCCGGGACTGCGCTGCTGGGAGTGGCGGTGGTGTCGGGGGCCGGGTAGCCACCGGTGTTGGGTGTGGTCTGGGCCGGGGCCGGGTAGGGGCTGGCTTCTGTGCCGCCCTGCACAGGTGTGACGACAATCGGCGACCCCTGCAATAGTGGTGTCCGCTCAGGGATGCCTGTTTCTGGGGTGCTAGCCGGATTCTGCTGCGTCGGGCCGCCGCATGCGGTCAGCAACATAGCCGTCAATGTCCCAAGTATCAACATCGTATAGTTGCGATTGAGCTTCATGTTCCTCCTGCATCTACATCAAACAAACCTCAGACACTCTACCATGGGTGACGTACCAAAACCAAACCACGACCAGTTCGTAATTTCCAGTTGGCAGTTGGCAGTTGGCAGTTGTGTGGAGGTGTCGGGTTGTGGAAGTTGTGGAAAGGCTACAGCCCCCACACTTCCACCGCTCCATGTATTGTCG
>JALONX010000364.1 GCA_025454695.1 Chloroflexaceae bacterium | reverse complement strand
AATTCGGTATAGCCCGCGAAGGCGGGCTTCGCAGCTCCCAGCCGCGCCCTTTAGGGCTACGGCCAGCGCATATACCCGTTTTATTTCTTAAAGCTCATATAAGGGGGGAACGTGGTGCTCAGATGGGGTAAGCCCCCTTGTAAGGGGGTTGAGGGATTCGGAGAAACGATCAAAACACCAAATATCTTTTTTACAGAGTAGTATATGCTTGCGCGATTACGTTGCGTCTTTGCGGCTGTGCGCGACATACTTCACGAAGAAGCGTAGTAAGACGCCAGTACCAACGGGCTACAGACAAATTTCTTTACGAAATTTATACTTTTGGGTGAACGTACATCGTTCTTCCAGTCTGAAAGGCTTTGCGGTGTCCTTGCTACGAACATTTTTTCGTTTCTGTCTGGCGTTGTTGCCGGTTGTGGTTGCTGGTCTGCTGGCGGTGCCGCCGAGTGCTGCCATGCAGCCACACGCCGACGTGAGTCCAGCTCAGCAGCGCCAGCGTGTCTTTTTGCCGTTGGTGATTGGGGGCGGTGGTACGACACCTGGCCCTTCCCCAACCCCAGCGCCGACACCACCGCCGCAGCCCCCAGCAACGGGTGAACTGCCAACCGCCTTCACCACCCCCGACGCCGTGCTGACGCCAGGGCCAATCGCCTTTCCCGCTGACTTTATGACCAACGTGAAGGACTACGGCGCGAAGGGTGATGGCGTGACCGACGATACCGCCGCCATTCAACGGGCGCTGAACGATGGGCGGGTGGATGGCAGTGGCAACCCGCTCTACACGCCGCCCGACCAGTACAATGGTCGCCCTAAAGCGCTCTTTTTTCCGGCGGGCACCTACCTCGTTTCTAACACGCTCAGCTGGGTGGGCTGTTGTGTTGCGCTCCAGGGCCAGGGCAGCGGCAGCACTATCATCAAGCTAAAGGCCAACGCAGCGGGCTTTAACGACCCGACCACTCCCAGAGCGGTGATTCGCAGCGAGGAGGGCAACATGTCCTTCCGCCAGAACATTTGGGACATAGCGATTGTGGTGGGGAGCGGCAACCCCGGTGCCATCGGGCTGGACTACATTTCCAACAACTCCGGCGCACTGCGCAATGTGCTGATTCGCTCTGAAGATGGCCGGGGCGTGGCCGGGCTGGAACTGATGCGCAAGTGGCCTGGCCCCAACATGTTCAAAAATGTGCAGATCGAGGGCTTCGACTACGGCATCCGTGTCCAGTTCATCGAGTACAGCCAGACCTACGAGAACCTGGTGCTCAAAAACCAGAACGTCGCCGGGATTCGCAACCTGGGCGCGGTGCTAGCCATTCGGGGCCTTTACAGCCAGAACCGCGTGCCTGCAATTATTAACCCTGATGAACATGGCTTGGTGACGCTGCTGGATGCCCGACTTGAGGGCGGCAGTTCGTCTGTCAGCGCGATTGAGACCAGCAGCAGCCGTCAGGTCTTTTTGTACATGCGGAATGTCGCGGCGGCGGGTTATCGCTCGCTGCTCACCGACAATGGCGCAGTTGTGCCTGGCAACAGTGTCGCGGAATACTACTCCAGTTCCAAAATCTACAGCCTCTTCGCCACCGGGCAGCGGGCCGAGATGCTGAAGCTGCCGGTGCGTAACACGCCCACCTTTCACGACCAGAACCTGGCTAACTGGGCTGCCGTCACATGTACCGGCTACTTCCCCAGTTGCCCCGTGGCGGATGAACTGCAACGGCAGCTCAACTCCGGCAAATCCACCATCTATTTTCCCTTTGGCGTGCGGCAGGTGTTTGATGAACTGAGCGTCACCGTGCCACCAGGTGTGCGGCGCATTATTGGCTCCGCTGGCGTGGTGAACGGGGGCGGGCGCAACGGCGGCGGCATTCGTTTCGTCGTCACTGGCGACAACCCCGAACCGCTGATTATCGAGCAGTTTGGCTACGGTGTGAAGGTTGAACAGCGCGGCAACCGCCCGCTGGTGCTGCAATATGGCATCTTTGAGTACATCAGCCAGCCCGGCGCGGGCGACCTGTTTGCCGAGGACGCCCAGCTGGATGGCTTCACGATTCAGGCTGGCCAGCGCTTCTGGGGCCGACAGATCAACAATGAGTACCGCCAGGGTACCAAAATCACCAACAACGGCGGCACACTCTGGATTCTGGGCATGAAAACCGAGGGCCGCCATACGGTGATTGACACCCGCAACGGCGGGCAATCGGAGTATCTGGGCGGGCTGCTCTACCCGGCGGAGGTGCTGATGGAGCCGGGCGAAATGGCCTTTCGCGTGAGTGGCGGGGCGAGGGTGGCGCTGCTCTACGCCAATATTGTGTTTGGCACCCGCAACTACGATATTCAGGTGGATGAGACGCGGGATGGGCAACGCCGACAACTGCTTACCAGCCAGGCTCCCGAACGGACGCGGATGTACATCAGCCGGTAGGGGATGTTGGATTTTGGATTTTGGATTACCAAATGCCGTGTCAGTTTGAAAAGATTCTCACAAAGGCACAAAGGCACAAAGAACGGACGAAGGTGATTCTGCTCAAACTTTGCAGCTTTGCGCCCATTCGATATAGCAGATTGCAGACTCGGTTGAGCTAGCAAGATGGAGTTTTGTTGCATAACAATGCTGACGCAATCTGCAATCTGCAATCTGCAATCTGCAATTTGCTATTGAGGAAGAAGAGGCGCAACTAAAGCGCCGTTTTTGCGGTACACCACATGGCCCTTCCATCTACTTACCAGTGTACTACCACAAAGGAATCGCCACTATGCCACAACTACTGTCCTGGCCCTCGCGCCTGCTCACCGGCCTGGCCCTGCTGCTCTGCGCGGCGTTGCTCAGTGCGCCGCCGCCGGGCAGCGCCAGCGAAAGCGCTGACACCCAGCAAACCAACCGCAATCGCATCTTTCTGCCGCTGGTGCAACGGGGCGGCACCACCAGCCCCACGCCTGCGCCAACCCCTGCCCCGCCCGTTGCTCCCACTGGCGAGCGCTGGTCGAACCCGGCCACCTGGCCCAACGGGCGCGTGCCTGCTCAGGGCGAGATGGTCACCATCCCCGCTGGCAAAACCGTGCTGCTGGATGTCAGCCCACCTGCGCTGCGGAGCATTCAGCTTGATGGCACACTGCTCTTCGACAACCGCGACCTCAACCTGACGCTGAATTACATTATGCTGCACGGGCGGCTGGCGATTGGCAGCGAGGCCGCGCCCTTCCGCAACCGCGCCACCATCACCTTCGCTGGCGATGACCCCAACGAAAATGTGATGAACATGGGCAGCCGTGGCCTGCTGCTGATGGGTGGGCGCTTGGAGCTGTTTGGGGTTTCGCCCGCGCCGGTGTGGACAAAATTGAACGACCACGCCGAGGCCAACGCCACCAGCCTGACGCTGCGCGACTCGGTCAACTGGCGGGCGGGTGATCAGCTGGCCATTGCGCCAACCGACTTCTACGGCGTGGCGGCGACTGAACGGCTCGCTGTGGCCTCGGCCAGTGGCGCTACCGTGAGCCTGAGTGGGCCGTTGCGGGCCTTCCGCTGGGGCCGTTTGCAACATCTCACCGCCAGCGGTATGAGTCTCACCCCCGACCCGAGCTTCACCCCGCCTGCCACGCCCTTTCCCACGGTGCTCGACCAGCGGGCGGCGGTGGGCAACCTGAGCCGCAATATCGTCATTCAGGGGGCCGACGATACCCTGTGGCGCACGCAGAATTTTGGTGCCCAGCTCATGGCCATGGCGGGCAGCACCGTGCAGATTGACGGCGTGGAGTTTCGGCGGGTGGGCCAGGGCGGGCGCAACGGGCGCTACCCCATCCACTTCCACATGTTGAGCTACGACGAGTCGAGCGGGGCGACCCTGGCCGACGCCAGCAGCAGCTTTGTGCGCAACAGTGCCATCTGGCAGTCGCAAAATCGCTGCATCGTCATTCACGGCACCAATGGCCTGCGCATTCAGAATAACATCTGCAACGATATTCGCGGCCATGCCATTTTTCTCGAAGATGCGGTGGAGCGCCGCAATGTGATTGAAAACAACCTGGTGTTGATGGTGCGGGTGCCGCCCCAGCCCCTGCAACGGCACGACCGGGAAGTGTTTCAGGGTGGGCCGTCCGGCTTCTGGATCACCAACCCCGACAACACCGTGCGCGGCAACCTCGCCGCCGACGCCCAGGGCAACGGCTTCTGGCTCTCGTTTCCCCGCACCACCCTGGGCCTTTCCAAAGCGGTGAAGATGATGCCGGATCGCCTGGGCTTTGGCGTGTTTGACGACAACACCGCCCATTCCAATCGCTCACCAGGGATCAACCTGGACTGGGCACCCACCAACGACGCGGGCGATGTTTCACCCAACAAGTACATCCCCACCAGCGACGGTGGTGATGACCGCTTCAGCCAGAACCGCCTGCGCTTCAGCATGCGCCGCATCACCACCTTCAAGAATAATGATCATGGCCTGTGGAACCGCACGACATGGCCCAACTACGAGGAGTGGGTTTCCGCCGACAACGTGGGCACCTACTTTGCCGGGGCGGGCGACGACGGGCTAATCACCCGCTCGCTGCTCGTAGGCACCAGCCTCAACAACCGCTCGGCTTACCCCAACCCCAACAACCAGCCGGTAGCCTTTGCCAGCTACCACAGCACCTTCGACATGCGCCAGAACGTGGTGATGAACTTTCCCTTTGTGGCTGGGCAGCCCAGCGGCACCTTCCGCACCGACGACTACTACATCACCGGGGTAGACCGGGGCATGGTGCGCAACCCTGGCAACCGGCTGATCAACAGCCACCCCGGCTACCGGGTGCTGCCGCCCAACCTACGGCCCGGCTACAACCCTAGCCAGAACCAGAACTGGACATTCTCCGGCGCGTTGTGGGATGCCCACGGCTACTTTGGCCCGGCGGGCAACTACTGGACATATGACAACCCCTTCCTGACCCACGGCGGCAACTGCCAGCCGGTGGCCCCGGCGGGGCAAAACGGCATGAGCTGTGGCGGGCAGTTCTACGGCGTAGGCATGTTCTTGCTCAACCGCAGCACCAACCGCTTCTCGCCGCAGATGCCGATTGAAACCATTCGCCGCAACGAGGTTGGGGCGGAAGTAGGTCGCTGGACAGTCGCCGACGGCAGCGTCTCGACCATGCTGGGCAACATGCGCCACTTTGCCGCCCGCACCGGCGGACGCTACGAACTGCGTTTCCCCGGCTTTGGGGCGGTGAACGACGCGGCGGTGGCTGTTACCAACGCCTTCCGCAACGACGACTGGTTTATCCTCGGTATTCAGTTCGACGGCACGCCAGCGGGAGCCTACGCCACCACCTCCTACCACTACGAAGAGGCTCTGAACTGGCAGGCGGGCAACCCCAATCTCCAGTTCCGCCGCATGATGAGTGCCGCGCCTGACCTGCAAACGGTGATCGACTCAGCGGGCGACCGCTTCTGGCACGATGCCGCGAGCAAGCTAGTGTGGGTGAAGGTGCGGGGCGGCATGCCGGTGCCGGGCGAGGCCAACTTCCGCCCCAACAGCGACGAGGATTTGTACCGCCCGCAGTATGTGCGGGTGTATAGCCAACCGTAACGGCCTCACCCTCACCCCCGGCCCCTCTCCCAGCGGGAGAGGGGCCGGGGGTGAGGGTGCTGTGGAATGTGCGTGCCACGTTTTATGTTCGTAACCCCACGTTGCTACATGTTACTTCTTTGTACGGCACTTTTTTCTGCGTTCTAATGCGCTAAAAGCCCGTATTACCCCTGTCTTGCCAGCCCCTTTAATTCATGCTATACTTCGGTCTGTCGAAGGTTTGTGAACTATAGTACATTCGGCATCCATCCCCTGGCGGTAACGGAGGAGATCATGCTCACCAATTATGCCTTTATTGGCATTCTTTTTGTTGTTGCACTCAGTTTTCCACTCTTGCCGCTGATTATGGCCTTTTTTCTGCGGCCCAAACGTCCCACCACCATTAAACAGTCTACCTACGAGTGCGGCTTGGAAGCCATTGGCGATGTGCATGTGCAGTTTAAGGTGCAATACTACCTCTACGCCATTGCCTTTGTCATCTTCGACGTTGAAGTCATTTTCCTCTACCCCTGGGCCGTCGCCTTCGACCAGGTGGGCTTGTTTGGTTTCACCGCCGCTGCTGTCTTCATTCTGATGCTCTTCCTGGGCCTGCTCTACGAATGGAAAAAGGGTGCCCTGGAGTGGATTTAGTGATTGCTGCTTAAACATTATGAATTAAAAGAATACAACCCTTTTTGATAGTGTTGCAGGTACAATTCATCTATGAGCAATGACAAACAGCTACAGATTGACCTCGAGAAACAGGGCGTGTTTCTCTCCACGGTCAACCGTTTCTATAACTGGGGGCGGCGTTCGTCGATCTGGCCCATGTCGTTTGGCCTGGCCTGCTGCGCCATTGAGATGATGGCGGCCTCCTT
>JALONX010000363.1 GCA_025454695.1 Chloroflexaceae bacterium | reverse complement strand
AACGAGTTGTTTGCTGGTGTTCCATCTCGTCGTCCTGCGGGAGCATGCCAAGCATGACCGCACGGAAAGTGCGAATACCGGATGACACTAACCAGATTGTAGATTGCAGATTGATGGAACCGCAAAGGAAATAAAGGACATGAGGGAAATAGTTCTGAGCGTTCCGTTGGCATTTCCCTTATGTCCTTTATTCCCCTTCCGGCTACGCATCACACTTCACGCATCACACTTCACGTTTCACATTTCACGTAGTACGCAGTACACCTCACACCGGCTGCACCACATCAGCGCGAACCGATCTCGTGTCCAGCGTTTCATCGGCATGGGCCAGCACCGCCCGGGCGGTTTCATCGTCGGTGGCAAGCACGTTGAGGTAACGCCCGCGCAGCGCCCCCAGAATGGAGCGAGCCTTGGGCAGGCCGCAGGCAACCGCCACCACGGTGGGAATGCGGCGCAGGGCCGCCAGTTCCAGCCCCACCACCCGCCGGTTAACGAGCAGGTCGCTCATGTTGCCGTTGATGTCGAAGTGCAAACCGCAGGTTTCACCCACGGCACCCTGGGCACGCAGGCCGCCCAGTTGCAGCTCGGTAAGGTGGCCAGCCCGCACAAAGCTGTTGGCCCCCGGCTCAGTGGTGCCAATGCCCAGCAGCGCCACCGCCGCCCGCCGCGCCCGATCCAGCGTTTCCTGGATCGCTGCCTCTGCTAGCAGCAGATCACGCACGGTTGGGTTATCCACCAGAATCGGTGCATGCAGGTAGAAGTAGCGCCCACCCAGGGCCTCGGCCAGCCGCCGGGCCAGTTCTGGCCCATCAATCTCGGGGTTGGGCGCGCCCACGCTGCCAATCATCTGCACCACATCCACATGCAGGTCGGGCCGGGTGGGTATGGCCACTGCAGCGGAATGCACGCCGGTGCCCCAGGAGATGGCCAGCACATCGTTGGGGCGCAACTTCTCTTCGATAAAATGGGCTGCCAGCCGCCCCACGGCGGGCAGGGGGTTGCTGGCATTGTCGCGGGCCGAGTCGAGCACAAGGGCTTGCACCAGCCCGAAGCGCTGCATCAAGCTGGCTTCCAGCGCTTCATCCCGGTGGTAGGGCTTGCGAATTTTGACCTCTACAAAGCCTTTCTCTTTGGCTTCGCGCAGCAGCCGCGAGATATTGGAACGGGAGATCTGGAGCTGTTCGGCAATTTCTTGCTGATTTCGGTCTTGCTCATAGTAGAGCGAGGCGACAAGAACCAGCAGATCGTCACGGTTGGTTGGGCGCATGGCGTATCACGAGTTACGAGTTACGAGTTACGAGTTATGAGTTACGAGTTATGAGTTATGAGTTACGATTGCAAATTACTCAGCACTCAGCACTCAGCACTCAGCACTCAGCACTCAGCACTCAGCACTCAGCACTTAGTACTCAGCACTTAGCACTCAGCACTCAGCACTCAGGATTGTGTTCACTCAGCACTCGTTCCTTGATTAGGGTCGGATAATCACTTTGAGTGCCTGCTGGGCATAGCTCACCGTCATCGCCTCGTTGATGTCGTCAAGCGCGTACTGGTGAGTCACCAGCCGCTCCAACGGAAAGTCGGGCCGTTGCAACAGGGCGAGGGCGGTGTGCAAATCTTCCGGCGCAGCAGAATAGGCGCTGAGCAGCGTCAACTCACGTCGGTAGATCTCCCAAAGGTCGGCAGGGGCAGGCTGGTCGCCCGCCTTTGCGCCGAATATCACAATTGTACCACCGTCGCGCACCAGGTCTACAGCTTGTGTCAGGGTTGCGCCGTTTGCCACCGTGAGAATCGCCAGATCAACGCCGCGCCCGCTGCTGGCCTGCCGCACTTCTGCTGCTACATGGTTGTGAGCTGGATTAATGGCCGCCGCTGCACCCCACTGCTGGGCCAGGGCCAGCCGCTCCGGCTTCAGATCAAGCATCAGGGCCTGGCAACCATGCGATTGCAGCAGGGCCAGAAAGAGCAGCCCCATGGCCCCGGCCCCCACAATCAGCGCCGTGTCGCCGGGCTGGACGGGGGCGCGGCGCAAGGCCCGCACGCAGCAGGCCAGCGGTTCCACAAACACGGCCCGCTCGTCGGGCATAGCGTCGGGCAGGGGCAGGGCGGTGTGCCGTACATGGGGCGCTGGGGCGAGCACCCATTCAGAAAAGCCGCCGGGCCTGATGTTGCTGGCCTTAAAGGTGGCGCACATGGAAACATTGCCGTGGCGGCAGTAGTGGCACTGGTAGCAGGGCACATGGTGAGCCAGCGCCAACCGCTGGCCAGCCTGCCAGCCCGCCACACCCGCGCCCACGGCGGCCACTTCGCCCACCACCTCGTGGCCCAGCTGCACCGGTTTGGCTACGTCCGGGCTGTAGAGCTTCAGCAGATCAGTGCCGCAAACGCCACAGGCCCGCACGCGCACCAGCAACTCCCCCGGCCCAACCTCAGGACGGGCAACCTCGCGTAGCGTCATCGCGCCAGTTGTTTCACACGTCGCCGTTCGCATACATTTTTACCACGGAGGACGCCAGATGTTTCACCGCTGAGTACGCCGAGGACGCAGAGAGCTGAAAGCGCCATACCTAATCAAGATTTGATAGGTATGATGTACATATTGTCACCCTGAGCGAAGCGAAGGGTCTTTGCGACCACACGCACGGAATTCTTCGCTTCGCTTAGAATGACAGATGACCACGATATAAACCAGATTTGGTAAGACTTCTGCGTTCTCTGTGTCTCTGCGGTAAAACTTTTGTGCCCTCCGCGTCCTCCGCGCTGAAAGTCAGCTACCGTGGGTCAGTTCGGTCAGCCGACTCAGCGACGTTTGCATGGCCGGGAAGAGGCCGGTGTAGACTTCGGTGTAAAGCTGGTTGTAAACCGTTTGCGTCGCCGGGTCTGGCTCGTAGCTCGCGCCCATGTTGGTCATTGCGGCGGCGGCCTCCTGGGCATCGCGGTACCAGCCCGCCGCCACTGCCGCCAGAATGCCGGAGCCGAGGCAGGTGGCTTCGGGGTTGGCCGAGCGCGTCACCCGCTTGCCGGTCACATCGGCGATGATCTGGCACCAGAGGGGACTCTTCGAGCCGCCGCCGAGAACGACATACTCGTCAATCGGCTGGCCGAGAGCTTTCTCAACGCCTTCGGTGCCTAGGCGCTGCTCGTAGGCAATGCCCTCAAGTAGGGCGCGATACATGTGTTCCCGCCCGTGGGAACCTGTCCAGCCGACGATCATCCCGGTGGCGTTGCCGTCCCAGTAGGGGTTGGTCACGCCGTTCCAGTAGGGCACCAGCATCAGCCCCAGCGAGCCTGGCAGCACCTTGCGTGCCCCGGCTTCCAGCAGCTCTTCCACGCTCAGCGGCAGGGCTACATGCTTCAAATCGTGGGCAAAACGGTTGACAAACCAGCTGACGGTAAACGTCCCGCCGCGAATAAGCGTTTCCAGGGTGTAGGCCCCGGCGATGGGCGAGCCGAGGGTGCGGAAATTGATGTCGGCGGCGTATTTTTCCGAATGTGCGCCAGAAACGACGGCGGTGCCCAGGTTCAGGTAGGCTTTGCCCGCACGGGTGATATTCGCCCCTAGCCCGGCGCTCTGGCCGTCGCCCGCGCTGGCCACCACCGGCAGCCCAACCGGCAGGCCGGTGAGTCTGGCCGCTTCCGCCGTCACTTCGCCCATCACTGCGCCGGGAGCCGCCAGTTCCGGGTAGTGTTCGGGGTTCAGCCCCAGCCCCTCCATCACCTCGCTTGACCACTGCCATGTGCGCATGTCTACCATGCCCATGGGGTCGGCACACGACCAGCTGGTTTTCCACTGGCTGGTCAGTTTGTAGACCAGAAAAGCATGCACATCCACAATTTTATGGGCACGGCGCAGCACCTCCGGCTCGTGTTCTTGCAGCCAGAGGATTTTGTAGAGCGAGGGCGTCATCGCCACCGGCTTGCCAGTGATCTGGTGCAGGCGCTGGTTGCCAAAGCGCCCCTCCATCGCCGCCACCTGCGCCCGCGAACGTTCGTCGAGCCAGAGAATGGCGTCCCGAATGGGGTTGCACTGCTCATCCACCGGCACAAAAGTTTCGCGCTGGTGCGTCATGCAAATGGCGGCAAGACGACGGGCGTCAATCTGAGCGGTGGCATCGCGGAGGGCCTGGGCGGTAGCCGTCCACCACTCGTCGGCCCGCTGTTCATACCAGCCGGGGTGGGGGTTCAGCAGCGGGAAGGTGGCCCGCCCTTCGGCCACGGCATGGCCGTTTTTGTCCCACACAATCGCTTTAGTGGCGGTGGTGCTGCTGTCTACGGCAAGAACCAAATCTTTGTGCTGCGCCATTGCATCCTCACTTGTTTAAGGGGTTAGGGGTTAAGGGTTAAATGCATAGAAGATCACTGAAATCAACGAAGTTAACCCGTAACCCCTAACCCCTAACCCTTGCTCCCTAACCCCTAACCCCTAACCCCTAACCATTAACTACGCCGTACCGCCCTTGCTCAGATACTCCTGAGCGCCCTTGTCCAGGCCCTCGGCCATTTTATTGGCCGTGTCCTGCACGCTCTGCTGGCCGGTGGTCATCTTGCCCAGCTCGGTGGCGGTTACATCCACCGAAAGGGCGGCCCACGGCGGCAGATGCGGCTCGCTGCCCATGCGGTTCATAATCGCGTCCAGCGTCACATCGAAGTGGCGCGTGGTGCCCGCTACCACCTTGTTCATCTCCTTGGTGCGCGGGTCGTCGAAGGTGGACTTGCGCATCGGCGTTGCCCCGCCGCCCACGATGGAGGCGCGAGTCTGCACGTCGGAACTGGTGGCCCACTGCATAAAGACCCAGGCCGCATCGGCGTTTTTGGAGTACTTCGACAGGGCCAGACACGAGCCGCCCTGGTGCGAAATGCCGGGCTTCTCGTCGAAGCCACACTCGGCCTGGGCACGCAGCTTGGTCTCCTTGGGGCAGGCCGCCGGTTCCACCACGCCCACCACCTTCGATTTGTCGGGCACGTCGAAGCCGGGGAAGAATTCGCCCCAGGAGATCATAATGCCCGCCAGACCCTGGGTAAAGGCGTCGCCCTGACCCGACCAGTCCCAGGTCGTCGCGCCGGAAGGCATATACTTGCCCAGTTCCATCATGTAGTTCAAACCGTTGATCGAGTCAGCGTTGTTGATGATGGCCTTGCCGGTATTGTCGTAGTGCGCGCCACCGAAGGCCCAGAGCCATGCGGTCATATCGCACTGCAGAGCGTAGTGGCCGGACTTCCACTGGCCCACCGTGCCTGCCACCGTGCCCTGGCCGCCCGTCACCGGGATCTTGGCCTCGTGAATAGCCTTCACCACGTTCAGGTATTCGTCCATCGTGGTGGGCACCTGGAGCTTCAGCTGATCCATGATATCCTTGCGGTACATCATGATGAAGATTGGAATGTCGTAGGGCAGGCCCACCAGGCGGCCCTTGTAGGAGCCGATGTAGTCCATCAGCGGCTTAAGGAAGTCGTCAATATTGTAGTTGGGGTAGTTCAGGTTGGGCTTGCTCTGGATCAGCTCACGCGGATCGAGCGTGTCGTTCACAAAGCGGCCCAACCATGCCTGGTCGAAGTAGTAGAGGTCGTTGGAACCGAGGCCACCAGCGGTGTCCTGGCTCACCTTGGCCAGCACCTGGTCAAGCGGCAGCTGCTCCCACTCAATCGTCATGCCCGTCAGCGGCTCAAACTCCTGCTTCATAATCTCGCTGATGGCCCGGCTCGGCGGCGTGGACTCGGACACGACGCGAATGGTGGTGCCCCTAAACGTGCCACCCACATCCTGCAAAAACTTCTGGGCATCGGTGGAGGCGGTGCCAGCAGAGGCCGGGCCAGCGGTGGCGGCGACCTGCGCGGCGGTGGGGGCGGGGGCCTGCGTGGCCGGGCGCTGCCCACAGGCCGCCAGCATGCCCACCGTGCTGAAGCCCAACCCGGCCCCGGCACAAATGCGGAAGAACTCGCGCCGACTCAACCGACCCTGGCCGAAAGCTTTTGCCGCTTTGGCAATCGCCAATTTTTCCTGCTCTTCACGGTACGAAGGCATCTTTGTCCTCCAGCTAAGAGAATCTGTTGCTCAGACTATGCAACGGCTACGTTGCACCTGCGGCCCGAGCATCACCGCCGCAGTTATAGCCTCGGTGCGCCAGAGAGCATGGCGACCGTCGCTACCGTTCCTAATGCGTAGTGCGCAATGCGTAAATGAAACGTAGTATCACGTTGCACACCTCACGTTTCACCTTTCACGCAGGTGAGTTACGCGGACTAATGAAGTTTTACTTTTTAATTCGGATACGAGCTGCCAACCTGTTCACCGAATGAATTCGGCGTCTGGAAGCCACAAACACGCTGATGAGGATTAAAAATTAAATCCGGTATAGCCCGCGCAGGCGGGCTTTGCACATGAGAGCCGCGCCCTTGAGGGCTACGGCGAGCAGATAT
>JALONX010000362.1 GCA_025454695.1 Chloroflexaceae bacterium | reverse complement strand
TTAGCGAGTCCCTTCCGCCGGGCGGCCACCTACTACAGCTACACCCAACTGCCGGGCACCACGATTGGCCTGCTCGATTTCCGCCTTCTGCTTGACCGTGATGCGTTTAACCGATTCCTCAGAGAGACCTTCACGCAAATCAAGCAGGATAATGTTCAGCATCTAATTATAGATTTGCGGCAGAACGGTGGCGGAGACTCAGGTCTTGGCAATGCGCTACTAGGGTATCTGACTGACAAACCCTTTACCCAGTTCGCCCGCAGCGAGTGGAAAATCAGCGCCCAGACACGAAGCAATTCTGGGGCGGTTGATAAGCCGGACGGCAGCATTATTGCCTCCGTGAATGAAGCGCACGCGCCGCCCGACAACCCCCTGCGCTTTCGGGGCGATGTCTATGTGCTGATTGGGCCAACCACCTTTTCATCGGCGACCGCGCTGGCCTCAACCTTTAAGGACTATCAGCTTGGGGTACTGGTGGGCGAAGAAACGGGCGGATTAGCGACCGCCTATGGTGATGTCTACTCGTTTAAGCTCACCCGTAGTGGACTTTACGCCGGTGTATCATTCCAACACTTCACCCGCCCCAGCGGGCAGGACGATGGCCGGGGCGTGTTGCCAGACCATGCGGTGCGCCCAACCGCCGCCGACATTGCCGCTGGGAAGGACACGGTGTTGACCTACACGAGGGCGTTGATTCAGCGTACCAGTTCCTCGCCGCAGCCGTAGCGCTAAGAGCGATTTGCCAATCGGTTAAGCGAATACGATGGACGTTTGAGGGGTTGTACTCACCACCAAGCACGCCGAGACTTGTAAAGGTTTTCCTTTGCGGCCTTGGCGTGCTTGGCGTGCTCAGCAGTGCATAGCGTTAGCTCGGCGGCGAAAAAGGTTCACGCTGCCATGTGGGGCGGTATCACCAGCACGGGCACCCCGGCATGGTGCAGCACCTTTTCGGTGACGCTGCCAAACACTAGTTTGCCCAGGCCGCTGCGCCCATGGGTCGCCAGGGTGATCAAGTCAACATTGTGCGTGCGAACATACTCTACAATAGCAGTTTCCGGTTGCACATGCTCCACAACCAATGGTTGCACATTGTAGCCCTCGGCCTGGAGCTGCTGAGCAATAGCGGAGAGATAGTCAACACATTCAGACTCAACCTCGGCCATGCTAGTTACTGCCACGCCAGCGGTGTCAACAAAATTAAGGTTGACGGGATTAATTTCGGGAATAGCCCGCAACAGGGTGATCCGAGTGGATGTGCCAGGGCTTACCATAGAGCGGATATACGGCAACACACTTTCGGCCAGGGGCGAGCCGTCCAATGGAACAAGGATATGCTGATACATACAACTGATTCCTTTGTACTGAAGTTGTGATATTCTTCACGTTGTCCTGCATGTACTATATCGTAACGTTGCCGTGGCAGAAGAAAGAGATGCCTACCAGCGATTGACAGACTGCAACCACATGCGTACCCTGTATAAACGAGGAACGAGGAACGACGAGCAATGAGCAATGGCTCTGCATGCAGCGTTCAGCTTTCAATGCTCAGCGTTCTCGCTGCTACAAGCTAGATTGACGGCTGTGTTAAGCACAAATGATGTTGTTCGGGTACTTGGATTCTATACTCTTGGCAAACTCCAACGCATTTCGCAGCCCCGTGCCGGTGCTGTGAATGAAACGGTGTTTGTGCAAACAACGGAGGGGCGCTACACGCTGCGGCGCATCAGCCGCCGCCAGAGCGAGGCCGACCAGCACTACCGCCAACGCCTGATGGCCTGGCTCAGCGAATGTGGCGTGGAGGTGCCCCAGTTGCAGGTTGCTACCACCGGCGACACCTTGCTTAGCCTGAACGGGCGACTTTATGAAGTGATGACCTTTGTGGAGGGCGAGGAGTTTGAAGCTCACAACCTGAACCAGATTGGCAGTGTTGGAGCCATGCTGGCTCAATATCACGGTATTGTGCAGCACTTCCCCGACCGCCCCACCGCCAGTGACCCGCGCTATACACCTCAATCACTGCTCGGGCTTACCGAACGGCTGCTAGAGCGCGACATGATGGGCGAACTCTACGATCAGCTTTCTCAGTATGACCGGCGGGCGATTGCTTTGCGGCAAACCTTTCCCAGCGCCACCTATAAACAGCTGCCCCACCTGGTTATCCATGGCGATATGCATGCTGACAATATTATTTTTGCGGGCGACAAGGTGGCGGCACTGATTGATTTTGACCAGGTGGCCTGGGACGCCCGTATTATGGATCTGGCCGATGCCCTGGTGAGTTTCGCCTCCACACCCGGCCCGCAGAACTGGATGGTGTGGGGGGTGTTTCGTGGCCCGCTCGATGAGGAAAAAGCAGTGCGGCTCGTCACTGGCTACATGCAAGTGCAGGCCTTAAGCGATGTGGAGTTGCGCCTACTGCCAGTGGTGGTCGAAATTAGCTGGCTGCAGGCTGAACTCAAGCGGGTGCTGAGCACGCCCGAAGGCGACCCCAACTACCACCAGGAAGTGCTGGCGCAGGGCCTCTGGCTTTCGGCCTGGATGAACCAGCACGGCCCGCGCCTGCTAGAGCGCTGGCTGCACGAAGAAGAAGAAGAAGCCGACCAGCGTGAGCGCCTGGCAAAGCAGCAGAAGAACGGCGCAAAGAAAGGTGTCGCACCGGAAAAACGCCCCTAAAAAAGAGGAAAGGCTGCCATCTGGCAGCCGGGGAAGGTGAGGTTGACTTGTGAAGGCGGCTGGAGCAAATGTGGAAATTGGCTGAAGCAGTGCGTCCGCCGCATATGCAACTGCTTCTCTATGTTCTATAACGCACGAAATGGCCAATTAGATGCATGGTTTGGATGAGAATTTGCTGAAAAAAGACGGAATATGAGCCGCTGTTGAACATGTTGTAATCTAAGGTAAAATACCATCGCGTGCCTCCCATTGTCTGTCGTAGAATTTCTGGTATACTAGCGATGAACTCCACAGCGACGTGTTAGATAGGGAACGCACCCTCAGCAGGCAGTGGCTTTTGAGGTAGTAGTTTCTTTATCGTGCAAACGGTCGCCCTGGGGCGATGGTGGCATAAAGGTTTGTGGTGTAATGGCTGCTATTCAGCGTCGTAGTATTCCTGGGCACGAAGGGTTGGTTGCACAACCATGTCGGTTTGATATTCGAGAGACTAGAGCGCTAACGGAAGACCTCTCCTATCCGTTTGTGCCAGCTTCGGCCAACCGCGAGGGTGTTATGGATCATGCCACCTCCGCATCACGCATTGCCCGCTCGTTGCTCGATCCGGTCGTGGTGCTGGACACTGAAGGCCTGATTTACGATATAAACCAGGCCATGGAACGGGTGCTGAATCTTGAATTTTCCCTGCTTGCTGGCCGTTCAATCAGCGAGTTTTTTGATCAGAGTAGCGACGCAGCTTTTCAACAGGTGTGCCGTGATGCACTCAACAACCCTGGCACAGCCCACCTGAGCGAAGTATTGCTGCGGGCTAATCTCCATGGGCTGTCGCGGCTGCGCTTTAGCCTCATGGCACTGCCCGAAAGTCGCCCTGCGCTGCTGGTGCTGGTGGGGCGTTCCATGCAGCAAGTCTTTGATTTCACCCGTGAACTGGCCTCGCTGAATGAAGACCTGTTGGATCGCAACCGTCGCCTGGCCCGTTCGAACTGGCAACTCAGCCGCGAACGTGCCCACCTGACCCACCTGCACCAACTGAGCCGCCGCCTGAGCCAGAGCCTGGATCTGCATGATGTGATGCAGCATGGGCTGGCCGGTGCCCGCGATATGTTTGCCGCCACTGATGCGGCGCTGCTGTTGCTCAATGAACAGGGCCAACCAGACCGCTGGCTGGCCACGCCAGATGTAGCGCACCCCACCCCGGAAACCCTTGAACGCGCCCTGCGCCATGGCTCCCTGGCCGCTGCCTTGCAGCAGCAGCAGGCACTCTGCCTCGGCGATGTGCTGGAACACTACCCCGATGGGCCACACCTGGTGCCAGGCGCTGCAATGCTGGTGGCACCATTGGTAATTAGCAGCCAGCCCCTGGGTCTACTACTGCTAGCCCACCACGACGCAGGCAGCTACAGTGATGACCAGGAACCAGCGCTTACCGCTGCTGCCGAAACCATTGCCCTGGCCATGCAAAATGCGCAACTCTATACCAGGCTCCGTGAGTCTGAAGCCATGCGTGAGCATATGATCAACCTGCTCGTGCATGACATTCGCAGCCCGCTGATGGGTACCCACGCCGGGGTGCAGGTGGTGCAACGCGCCCTGGCGGGCCAGACCGTCTCGCCCATGGTGGACGAAGCGCTCGACAGCGCCCTTCGCACCATCCGCACCGTGGTGGGCCTGACCAACGACCTGCTGGATATTAAGCGTTTACAGCTCGACAGCTCCTTTATCGAGATTGGTAGCATTCAGGTTGATATTCTATTTGATGATGTCATCCGTCTGATGCATGGGCTGGCACTGCAACGGCAGGTGCGGCTGGCGGCGATTATTCAGCCCGAAGCCGCCTGTGTGCAGGCTGATAGTGGGCTACTGCGGCGGGTGTTGGTGAACATGGTCGCCAATGGGTTGCGCTTCACCCCAGAAGGCAGTTGCATCACTCTGCGGGCCGAACCCGATGCGCAACGCGGGGTGGTGCTGGTGGTGGAAGACCAGGGGCCAGGGGTGCCGCTGGACGAGCAGGAGCGTATTTTCCAGCCCTTTGTGCAGGGTAAAGGCGAAGCCCAACGGGGCAGCGGCCTGGGGCTGGCCTTCTGTCGCGAAGTGGTGCTGGCCCACAAGGGCCGCATCTGGGTGGAGAACCAGCCCGCTGGCGGCTGCCACTTCTCCATCTGGCTCCCCAACGCCGAGTCGTCGCAGCAGATTGAGCATGGAGCGTGAAGGGTTGGGGATTAGAGTCTGGAAATTGGCCGGGCACCCGCGTACAGATGTGAAACGTGAAACGTACTGCGTAGTTCGGACTGCGTAACTCAGCACGCACTACGCTTCACCCATTGCGGCGGATTGAAGTCCGTGTTACACCACAGCCCGCAGCACTCGTCACTTCTACCCATAGCGGCGGTAGCGCAGTTCGGCAGTGATGGCGTGGGCTAGCATGCCTTCGGCTTCGCAGATGCGGGCCGTGACCGGGGCAATCTGCATGCTGCCTTCCTGGGTGAGCCGCTGCGACGTGACCACTTTGATGTAGCGCCCCACCCACAGCCCGCCGGTGTAGCGGGCGGCCCCGCCCGTGGGCAAAATGTGGTTAGTGCCCACCGCTTTGTCGCCGTAGGCCACCGTCGTTTCTTCCCCTAGAAAGAGCGAACCATAGTTGCGTAGCCGCTGGGCGTACCACTCTGGGTGCGCCGTCAGCACCTCCAGATGTTCCGGCGCATACTCGTCGGCCAGAGCAACTGCTTCATCATCGCTTTCCACCACCACAATCTCGCCCCGGTTGCGCCAGCATGCGCCTGCCACAGCTGCGGTGGGCAGCGCTTCCAGCTGGCGCTCAATTTCTGCCAGTACCTGCTCGGCCAGCACATGCGAGGTGCTGATGAGGAGGGCCTGGGAGGTTGGCCCGTGTTCGGCCTGGCCCAGCAAGTCGGCGGCAACCACCACCGGGTCGGCCTGGGCATCGGCGATGATCAAAATTTCCGTCGGCCCGGCGATCAGGTCAATCCCAACCTGGCCAAACAGCTGCCGCTTGGCTTCAGCCACGTAGGCATTGCCCGGCCCCACCAGCACATCCACCGGGCGGATGGACTCGGTGCCGTAGGCCATGGCGGCGAGGGCCTGAACGCCACCGATGCAGTAGATTTCGTCGGCCCCGGAGCTTGCGATGGCGTGGAGCGTGGGCGGGTGAATGCCCTGGCCGTTTTGGGGCGGCGCGCATGCAATCACTCGTTCCACCCCGGCCACTTTGGCGGTGAGAATGCTCATGTAGGCCGAGGCGATCAGCGGGTAGTGACCGCCCGGCACGTAGGCCCCGGCGTTGCTGATGGGGATGCAGCGCTGGCCAAGCACCACACCGGGCAGGGTTTCGATCTCAAAGTCGCGGAACATCTCGCGTTGGACTTCGGCGAAACGGCGCACCTGGGCCTGGGCAAAGGCAATATCGTCCTTCAGAGTTTCCGGCAGACTGGTGCTGGCGGCGCGAATCTCCTCGTCGCTGACGCGAAAGGTCGGCGGATCCCAACGGTCAAAGCGGCGCGAATAGTCGCGCACGGCGGACTCACCCCCGTCGCGCACATGGGTAATAATCTCGGCAACGGTGGCTTGCACCTCGGCAGTAGCAGCCAATGAAATGGGCGGGGCTTGTTTCAGGTAGGTTCGCATGGTTGTTAGCGCTCACAAAGGCCCAAAGGCGGCTAGCACAACATTCAAAGGTATGCCTGTGTGTCGTTGTGCCTGTGTGAGTCGTTTTTTGTTCTTGCCAAGCCGCAACGGA
>JALONX010000361.1 GCA_025454695.1 Chloroflexaceae bacterium | reverse complement strand
CCGTGAACGCGGGCGTCCGCGTGTTGGGGTGAAAGGGGCAAAAGCCGACAAAGCCCCGCCCCGAGCGGCGCAGACTCACGCCGCTGGTCTGAATCACCTCGACAATGTCGAGGCGAGCTTTAATGTCGTCTATGGCACCCATTTCGATTTACGATTTTGGATTTACGATTGACGGAAGACTACTGCGTACTATGTACTGCGAACTACGTAATTTGGTGTTCGGAAAACGGTCAATCTCTGCGTCTCTGCGCCTCTGAGTCTCTGCGTTGCTGTCCGGGTAATCGTCAATCTAAAATCTAAAATCGTAAATTGTTTACGCTCCCCATGTGCGGGGCACAAAAATTTCATTGAAGACTTTGAGCGCGTAGCGGTCGGTCATACCAGAGATATAGTCTACCACAGCTCGCTCCACGGGTTCCTGGCGCGCCTGGTTAATGCGCAGCAGGTCGGTGGGCAGCTGCTCAGGGTTTTTGATGAAATGAGCATACAGGGTTTCAATCACAAAGCGCACTTTCTCGTCATCTTCTTTGGCTGCGCCCTTCAGGTAGACGTGTTTGAACATGTAGTCGCGCAGGCTGTTGGTGGCGGCGAGAATGGCCGGACTCATCGCAATCAGCGGCGGGTCGGGCGGGGCCGCTTCGCCAGTGGCCCACCAGTTGTACTCAATCATGTCGGCGACCATGGTGTGGATGCGCTGGCCATGGCTGCGCCCCAACACCTCGCTGGCCTCGGCGGGCAGGTCGTCCGTGGTGATCAGCCCGGCGCGGATGGCGTCGTCAATGTCGTGGTTGATGTAGGCCACGCTGTCGGCAATTTTGATAATCTGCCCTTCCAAAGTGCTGGCCGTGCCCCAGGCGGTTGTCATAATGTCACGGCGGGCCTTTGAGTGCAGGTAGATGCCCTCGCGCACGGGGTAAGTCAGGTTAAGGCCCTGGCCGTCGCGCTCCAGCACCTCCACAATGCGGCGGCTCTGTTCGTTGTGGCGAAAGTGGTCGGGAAAGATGCGTGTCAGCGCGGTTTCACCAGCGTGGCCAAAGGGCGCGTGGCCAATGTCGTGGCCCAGGCCGATGGCCTCGGTCAAGTCTTCGTTCAGGCGCAGCGCGCGGGCCACCGTGCGGGCAATCTGGGTCACCTCCAGCGTGTGGGTAAGACGGGTGCGGTAGTGGTCGCCCAGCGGGGCGATAAAAACCTGGGTTTTGTGTTTCAGCCGCCGAAAAGGCTTGGAATGCAGAATGCGGTCGCGGTCGCGCTGAAAAGTGGTGCGCAGCGGGCATGGTTCTTCGGGCCGTTCGCGCACAGCATCCCGGCTTTTGGCCGCCAGCGGCGACAGGGTTTGTTCCTCAAGTGCTTCGCGGTAAGCGCGGATGGACGATGGGGGCATGGGCTTGCTCCTAACGAGTTGGCAGACCGGCGACCGAAGAGCGGCGACCGGGGCCAAGCGATTGATGATTGACGATTGGCAGAACGGAGACCGGAATCAGCAGGCAGTTAGCAGTTGGCAGTTCGCATCACGCAATTTGGCACCAACTGCGGAGGGTTCTCGGTTTTCGATTCTTACGTTTCGTTTCACGCAGCACGTTTCACGCAGTACGCATTACGCGATGGTTCTCGGTTCTTGGTTCTTGGTTCTTGGTTCTTGGTTCTCTCCATTCACCGCCCGCCAGAAGCTGAGGGCCACGCCAGCAACCATGTGGATGACGATGACGGTGGGGAAGTAGATCGGGTTGCCAGTGGCCCAGGCGTCGTCGCGGGCCAGAAACATATTCTGGAACTGGGCCGCCACAAAGGGCGTAAAGAAGTAGAGACAGAAGCAGGCGAAGGCCGCCGTTCCCCACTCCCGCCGCCGGGCCAGCACCCAGCCGATGCAGAGCGCAAACGGCGTAGCGAAGATAGCCCAGACCAGGTTGGGCACCTGCGCCTCGGCCCGTGCGCCGCCGGTGCTGGCGAAGTTGTAGTAGCCCCATGCCGCACCAACCAGCAGCGCGATGGCCATGATCGCAAAGGTACGCCGGTCAAAAGGGCGGGACGGGGTGTGGGTTGTGGGTGACGAAAGATTTGCCATGGACACATTGATAGTTTCTAAAGCAATGCTTCTCGCTGTCATTCAATGTCATTCCGACTACAGGGAGGAATCTGCATTGCGGTGCCGTGCAGACCCCTCACGTCGTTCGGGGTGACATTGGTTCTCTTTGCAAGAGAACTGCGATAAAAAAACGCAATTTGCAAAAACCTTTTCAGCTTTGAGTTGCGTAAAGGTGCAACCTGACGCGATAGGAGACCGGCGGCTGAACGTGCGCTTTTCATACATATTGCTCTAAAAGTGCCGGTCTCCTCTGGCCACACTCTCAGTAATGAAGTTTTGCGATGTGCCCCGGATACACATTGTGTTAACACGCTTGAGCGTGTTTTGGGCTTTTAGACGCCGAATTTATTCGGTGGCTGAAGCGGGGCTGTGCCTTCTGTGTTCTCTGTGCGCTCTGTGGCAAATATCTCAATCTCCAATCCCCAGCAGCGCCTTTACCTGTTGCTCCAACTCGGCAATCTGCGCTTTCAGACGTTGCTCATCGGCTCCGATGGACGTGAGTCGGTCTTCGAGCCGGTTGAGTTCGGTGACGTAGCGGGTACGCAATGCGCCCTCGTCGCCGCTGCGGCCAAGCGGCCCCAGGTTGCCCTGAATCTGGCGCTGCTGTGTGTAGATGGCTTCGCGCTCCTGGTTCAGGCTCTGCACCTGATACTGAAGTTCGCTGATCTGCTGGTAGAGGTTCAGCACCGCTTCCAGCCGTTCGGCGGTGGCGGCGTCCAGCAAGCCATCCTTCAACAGGCTTTGCAGCCGCTGGCCCGATAGGCGACGCACCTCCTCGCGCCGCTGGGTCAGCCGCCGCTCGCTTACCGTGAAGACGGTGCGGCTGTTGGCGGGGCAGTTCACTGGCCAGCGGGCGCTCTCGGCGTTGCGCTCGGCTGGCTCCACCGTGTCCACCAGATCATACCCGCTAATTGTGACATGTTCGATCACAACCTCGCTGTCTTTTGGCAAGCTGCTGGTAAGATCATAGCGCGTGCGCTGAATGTCGTACTCCTCAATGAGCAGATAATCGTTGCGCAGGCGCACGGCAGCGAGGCGCATCTCGCTCTGGCGTTGCTCCACCACCTTGATGCCAAGCTCCACGGCGTAGGGCACCAGTAGTTCGCCGCCGACGCTGGTGAAGGGTAGCACCGCCTCGCCCGCGTAATCGCCCTCTTCCAGCACTGTCACCGGGCCGCGCTCCAGGGTGAGTCCGGTGTCGTTTTTGAGGCGCATACTAGCCACCGGGTGGCTGGGTTGCTTGCGCCCGTTGTAGAGTAGTTCCCGGCGGCAGGGGAGGCGCAGGCTCACAATCGGCACCATGGCCGACTGGCCCCGGGCCACGCTCACCGGGTGGCCCACAGCGTAGGCAAAAAGGGCACCCCGCTCGGCCCCGCTGGCAGCGGCCTGCACTGTCTCGGCGACGGCGCTGGCGCTGATGGCCCCGCCAAACGCCATCATGTCGCCATCGGCGGCCAGTTTATTGGCGGCACGCATGCGCTTGGCCGCAGGCGCAGGTGCAGCGACCATTGCCGCTGCGGGTGCGGGCATGCTTTCAAAAAACAGGGGCGCGTTGACGGTGCGTTCCTCGTCTTCCACCAGTGGGCGCTCCGGCGTTTTTGGTTCGTAGAGCCGGTAGCGGAAGGAGACCGGCATGCCTGCCACCAGGGTCAACTCCACGTCATTCAGGTCTTCTTCGAGCTGATTGTCAAACAAACCCCAGCCCTGCAACAGCAGCTGCGAGTCTTCCTGTTCAAACAGCATGCGGTAGCTGACGCGCCAGGCCGGAGCGGGGGCGATGTAGCCCACCAGCAGATCATGGCCGCCCGGCGAGAGATGCAGGGTGGCGCTGCGGCGCTCCTCTTCGCTCTGGGCCGCCCGCAGGAAATAGCTCAAGTCGGCGGCGGCGCTTTCGTCCAGCAGTTCCACCCCGCGCAATCGTTCCAGGGCCACGGTTCGCACCTGCCGCCCTTCCGGCAGGTAGAGACTCACGCTGGCCCGCTTCAGCGCCTCTTCGTCCTCGTAATCCACCCCCACCACCAGACCCTCAAGGGTGTCGTGTTCGCCCACCGTGCAACGCACCCGCCGCCCGCGCAGGTCGCGCAGCAGGTCGAGCAGGCTGCGGTTGTCTGAAAGGTGGATGCTGCCCTTGGCCAGCAGGGCGGCCCGGTCTTCCGGTGTTTCAAAGTCAATGCTGAGCACCTGGCCTGCCCCCAGGTCGAGGGCAATCAGGCTTTTCAGCACATCGTCCATGGCCGGGCGCGGGAAGTTCAGGCGCAGACTCGTGCCGCTGACGGGGCCACGCCGTTCAAAATAGCCCACGCCATGTTTGTAGAGCTGCATGCGTTTGATGGGAAGTGTGGTCATAGGAA
Organism: Chloroflexaceae bacterium; assembly: GCA_025454695.1. Lineage (GTDB taxonomy): Bacteria > Chloroflexota > Chloroflexia > Chloroflexales > Chloroflexaceae > JALONX01. The sequence goes on along the minus strand of JALONX010000361.1, from coordinate 1,997 downwards.
TCGATAAATACTGCGTACTGCGTACTGCGTAAATGGCACTGAAATTTCATTGCAGGCTACATCGGATTACGGATTACGGATTACGGATTACGGATTACGAACTGGATTATACGCCGTGTAGACCATGCGCGAGAAGGCGGCGATGACCGGGCCTGCTTCGTTGTCGCGCACCATGTCGCCACCCTCGCGATAGATGTAAACTGCCAGCACAAAGTCGCCGCCCGGCGAGCGCACCAGGCCCACATCAGCCTGCATATCCTCCGTCCAGCCGCTTTTGTGGGCAATGCGGGTGCCCGTGGGCAAGCCCGCAGGCAGGCGCAGCCGGTCGGTGTTTTGCTCCAGATGACCGAGAATCTCACCACAGCGAGCCGCCGTCAGCCTGGTGTCGGGGCGTTGTAGCAGTTCGCCCTGGTTCTGGTTGCACTGCTCTAGCCAGACAAAGGTGCGGGCAATTTCGGCGGGCGTGGTGCGAATGGTGGGATCGGCCTCGGTGAAGGGCGGCTGGCCCTCCTGTTCTGGCCCCTGCTGAATGGTGAAGCCGCGCACGCCAATCAGCCAGTCGCCCGACTCGTAGGGCATGTACTGGTAGGTGTGTTTTAAGCCAAGCTCGCGCAGCATGGCGGTCATCTCCAGCGCCCCGTCGAGGGCTTCTTCAGTGCTGGCCCCACCCACGCCCGCCGCCAGCACCCGGTTGGCCTCCAGGTTGTCGCTGTCGTCAATCATAGCGCTGATGGCTTCCTGTTGCCTGGCGCTGAACTCCTCCACGGTGCTGTAGGCATAGAGCAGGATGGGCACCTTCATCACGCTAGCCCCAGAAAAGACAGTGTTTTCGTTGATGCCAACTGTTTCACCGCTTTTCAGATCGTAGAGATAGAAACCGACAACACCATTCCACTCCTCGGCCATCTGGCGGGCCTGCTCGGCCACTGCATCCAGATCAACCTCGGCGGCAGGTGTGCTTTCCGTCAGCTCTAGCTCCACCTGGCGGGGCTGGCCCACCGCCCGCAGGGCAGCGTCAACCGTTTGCATGGCAGCGTCCACATCCAGGCTCAAGCCGGGGCGGTAGGCAAAGCTGCGCGAAATGCTTTCGGTGCTGGTGATGATGCTGATACCGCTGCTGGTGCTGGCGATCTGGCTTGCCAGCGACTCAAGCTGGCTGCGTAGGGCCTGCTGGTTGTATTCCAGGGTCAGCGGTAGCTCCACGGCTTGTGCGCCGCTAAGCTGGCTTTGAGCCTGGTTCAGCAGGTCATCAAGCGGCAGGCGCAAGGCCAGTGCTTCTGGCGAAAGTTCCACGTCTTCACGGCCCGCCTGCACCAGCAGCGGCGTGCTGAGTGGGGCCAGGGCGGCGCGAACCTTGCTGGCCGCTTCATCGGCGGTTAGCCCGCCCACATCCACCGTGGCGATGCGGCTCCCAGGGGCAAAGCGGGCTTCGGCGGTGGGAGCGGCGCTGGTGGGGGCAAGTGTGGGGGCGGGTGGGGCCGCCACCGGCCCGCAGGCGGCCAGCAGCATGGAAACACTCAGCAGGAGCGGCGGGCAATATCGCTGCAACCATGGGGTAGGGCGCTTATTCATCAGGCTCCAGGTAGAAACTAAGTGGATAACCAGCCTCGCGGGCGGCGCTATGGGCATCATACACCCGCTGCTGGGCCTCTTCAAAGGGCAGCGTTGCCACCAGCGCCCGGCCTTCCATATGGGCAGTGAGCATCACATCGTAGGCCTGGTTGTAGTCTAGCCCAAAAATGATGCGCAGCACCATCACCACAAACTCCATGGGCGTCACATCATCATTCTGAATAATGACGCGGTAGGGTTTTTCGAGTTCTTCGCGGCTCACCACGGTGTAGGTGGGGCGCGTTGTCACCACGGTGTCGGTATCAGCTTCGCGGGTTGGCGTTGCAGTTGGCACAATCTTCTCACATTCGCATTTGCGATTTTAGATTTTGAATTTTGGATTTTAGAATGTTGAACTCGGCATTGGGCCGCAGTTGCGGCTATCT
>JALONX010000360.1 GCA_025454695.1 Chloroflexaceae bacterium | reverse complement strand
TAAACGGGTATATCTGCTCGCCGTAGCCCTCAAGGGCGCGGCTCTCATGTGCAAAGCCCGCCTGCGCGGGCTATACCGGATGTAATTTTTAATCCTCATAAGCGTGTTGTTCTAGAAACACAAGAAACTTCGTTGTCAGAGTATTTAATAGTCTGTAAAAAAGTCTTCTGCCATGCAGTCTCGGTGTCACCCCGACCGTAGGGAGGGGTCTTCAGCGCATTGCTATGCAGATTCCTCCTTCGGCGAAAGCTGCACCACAAACTTTCCACGGTTTACCCACGACGCATCATCTCTCAATTCTCAATGCTCAACGCTCAATTCTACAAATCCTCCGCCCGCACCGGCAGCCGCCGCACCCGCCTGTCGCTAGCGGCGAAGATGGCGTTGGCAAGCGCTGGCGGCACTGCCGGGTAGACCAGTTCGCCAATACCACCCGGCTCCTCGCTGCTCGGCACGAGGTGGGTTTCAACCACGGGCATCTCGCCGATGCGCAGCCAGCCGTAGTCGGCAAAGCTGGTTTGCTGCACCTGGCCCCCGGCGATGGTGATAGCCGATTTCAGCGTGGTGGAAACGCCGTCGGCGACGCAGCCCTCAACCTGAGCCGCAATGCTCAGCGGGTTCACCGCCACGCCGCAGTCCACCGCCACAACCACCCGCTGCACCCGCACTGCCCCGCCGTCCACGCGCACCTCGGCCACCACGGCGGCAAACGAGCCATATTCCACATGGGCCGCGATGCCCCGGCCCTGCCCGGCGGGCAGCGCTGCGCCCCAGCCCGCTTTCTCTGCTGCCAACTCAAGTACCGTCCGCAGCCGTGGCGATTGAGCCAGGTCGCGCCGCACGGTGAAAGGGTCGCGGTTCGCCGCTGCCGCCAGTTCATCCAGAAAACTCTCGTTCACAAAGCCATTTTGCGAACTAAACACCGCTCGCCAGAACCAGGTGGGCACTGGCTGGGGCACCGTGGCGGCATCCACATCGGCACGAATGCTGTAGGGCAGGCGGGCATTGCTGGCAGCCATCTGCCCACCCATGCCACCAATGCCAGGCGTGGCGATGCGGTGGCTCCAGGCCACCACGTTGCCCTGCCCGTCTAGCCCGCCTCGTAGCCGGTGGTGGCTGATGGGGCGAAAGCTACCGTGCTGCATGTCGTCGGCCCGGCTCCAGACCAGCTTCACCGGCGCACCAACCGCTTGAGAAATCGCAACCGCTTCCTCCACAAAGTCCGTGTCGGCCCGGCGACCAAAGCCACCGCCCAGCAGCGTGACGTTGACCGTAACTCGTTCGGCGGGGAGGCCAAGCATGCGGGCCGCTGCCGCCTGTGCCCCGCCGGGCGACTGGGTGCCGACCCAGAGTTCGCAGCTGTCGGCCCGCACATCGGCCACACAGTTCATCGGCTCCATGGGCGCATGGGCCAGGTAGGGCAGGTCGTAGCTGGCTTCCACCAGCTGGGCGGCGCTGGCAGCTGCCGGTTCGCTCACGCCCGCCCGCAGTGACTCAGCAATCGCGGCGCTGTCGAGCTGGCCGTATGGCCCAGCCTGCCATGTGATTTGCAGTGCCTCGCGGCCCTTAAACGCGGCCCAGGTGTTGCTGGCCACCACCGCCACACCGCTGCCAATCTGCACCACGTCCGTCACGCCGGGCACGGCTTTGGCGGAGTCGGCATTGAAGCTGGCGACCTGGCTGCCGAAGCTGGGCGGACGGGCCACCACGGCATAGCGCATGGTGGGCAGGCGCACATCCATCCCGTAGATGGCCTGGCCCGTGGCAACGGCGGCGTTGTCCACCCTGGGCGTTGGCTTGCCAATCAGCCGAAAATGCTCGGCGGCTTTGAGCGGCGCACTGGCGGGCACAGGCAGCGTGCGGGCCACGGGCACCAGTTCACCATAGCGCAGGCTGCGGCCACTGGCGGCATGGGAAATGATCCCTTTCTCGGCCTTGAGGCTGGCGGCATCCACCTGAAGCTGCTGGGCGGCGGCGGCAAGCAGCATGGCCAGGGCGCTGGCCCCGGCCTGCCGTAGCGGGCCATAGAGCTGGCGCATGCTGGCACTTCCTGCGACCATCTGATTGCCGAAGCGTCGGTCAGCCGGGGCCTGCTCCACCCGCACGTTTTGCCAGTCCAGTTCCAATTCTTCGGCCAGCAGCATGGCCAGCGCGGTTCGCACACCCTGGCCCATGTCGGGCTTGCCCACGGTGATGGTGGCGACGCCGTTGGTGTCAATGGCGAGCCATGCACTGGGGGCAAAGGCCGGGCCGGTGGGCGCGGGCGTGGGCGCGGGGGCGCTAGGCGCGGGCATGGGTGGCGCGGTGGGCGCAGCTGCGGCGGGCGATGGGACAGGTGATGGAATGGGCGCGGGCGCGGGTGGTGGTGGGGTTGGTATGGCTTGCAGCAGCGACTCATTGGCGCAGCCGGTGAGGTACACGCCCAGCACCAGGCTGGTGCCAGCGCCCAGCTTGAGGAAACGGCGGCGGCTGATCGGTTTCATCGGCGGGCCTCTGTTGCGTCTGCCGCCTGCTTGATGGCGACGCGGATGCGCTGGTAGGTGCCACAGCGGCAGATATTGTCGTTCATCGCGGCGTCAATCTCAGCGTCGCTGGGGCGGGCTGTTTTGGCCAGCAGGGCGGCGGCGCTCATCAGTTGGCCCACCTGGCAATAGCCACACTGGGGCACATCGGCCTCAATCCAGGCCTGTTGCAGCGGGTGTAGTTCGCCGTTCGTAGCCAGTCCCTCGATGGTGGTGATGGTTTTGCCCACCGCCGCCGACAGAGGCAATTGGCAGGAGCGCACTGCCACACCATCCAGGTGAAGGGTGCATGCGCCACACACGCCCACGCCGCAGCCATATTTCGTGCCGGTGAGTCCGAGGATGTCGCGCAGTGCCCAGAGCAAGGGCATGTCCGGCGGGGCGTCAACCGTTTGGGAGGCTCCATTTATTGTTAGTTGAAGCATGAAGTAGCACCCTCTGTGTTATGTTATCTTGACAGCTATTTTTGAACCTGTTACTTTTTGCGCCGTTCCAATGTCTTGCACGGTATCGGGAAACAATCTGCCACTACGATGGAGTATAACATGGGCAATGTTGCCACAGGATGAGGGAACCCTGAGTCCAGGGTTGTTCGCGTCGGCATTGCGGCCATGGCCAGCTGTTTGTGTCGGTTTGGTGAACCAGGTGAAGCCAGGGAACAGTGTGAAGGAGTAGCTCATGACGGACGTTCGTATTGGGCCAGCCGGTGGCTTGGGGGGCGCTGCGTTCGACAACTATACCCTGCCCGAGGGAGCGCGGCTGAAAGAAATTCATGTGATGTCGGATATGTATGTTCACGCGCTGCAATTGGTTTACATCAGCGCCAGCGGCGAGCGCGGGCACCTCGGCCCCATTGGTAGTGTCAATGGCAACCACAGTGTCTTCACGCTTGACGATGATGAGATGTTAACGGGCCTGAGCGGGTTGTGCGACTGGTACGTTGACCAGATTCGTTTCCACACCAACAAGCGGGTGTCCGAGAGTTACGGCGGTGACGGCACCAGCAACACCTTCTCCTTTGAAGTGCCCGCAGGTTACGGCGTGGTGGGGCTGTTTGGGCAGGCCGATTGGTATCTTGATGCGATTGGCATTATTGGCCAGCCGTTACCGAAACCCAAAGCGAAGAAAAAAGCGCCCGCAGCCAGGGCCAATGCAGCAGCCGTGGAAGCACCGAAGCGTGAGCCGCGCCCCAAAGACCTGGAGAAAGTGGAGGGAATCGGCCCGAAGATTGCCCAGTTGTTGATTGACGCGGGAATTTATGATCTGGTTGATCTGTCGGTGGCCGAGGTGGCGCGGTTGAAGGAGATTCTGGCCGCAGCGGGCAAACGTTATGCCCTGGCCGACCCCAGCACATGGCCGGATCAGGCCGCGCTGGGCGCAAAAGGTGATTGGGCCGCGATGGAGGCCATGCAGAAAACGCTCACCGCTGGGCGCAAGGGCTAAGACCCGGCAGGTTTGCCACAGAGTCACAGAGGACACAGAGGGATAAGAGATAAGAGATGAGAGATTGGAGATTGGCGCACCGTGATGTTCAACGCTCAACTCTTAATTCTCAACTCTCAATTCCCAATTCCGAGTCTCTGCGTCCTCTGTGTTCTCTGTGGCAAAAAAGTTAGCGCCGCACCAACGGCAGGTAGATGCAAATGCCCTGGCATGGGCGGGGCGGGCGCGGCGTCGCTGTTGAACCAGGGCGTGGCGTCGCCGTAGACCCCGGCGGCGGGGTGTTGGTTGCGGTAGACCCCGGCGGCGGGGTGTTGGTTGCGGTTGAGCCGGGGGGCACGGTGTTGGTGGCCGTGGCTGGCGGTTGGGGGCCAAAGGGCGTGTCGGTTGACCAGACCGGGCCGCTGGGGTTGCCGCCGACCCGAATTACGCCGTTGCTTGGCCCGCCGCTGGCCCCGGAACTGTCGCCCAGGCTGGTGCCGTTGCCCTCGTTCAAGGTGTACAGCGCCACCGTGTCGCCATCGCTGCTGAAGGGGCCGCCAGGCCGGGTGAAGTTGCCCGTGTAGCGCACCACCCGCGACAGGCGCACCTCATCAATCCAGCCGTTGTAGTGCAAGCTGCCAGGGTAGTCGTGCTTTTCGGCCCCAATCACCAGAAACGGGTCGCTGTTGGGGTAGTCGCTGGGGCGGTTCACCCGGTAGCTGATGTTGCCGCCTGGCCCGGTGCCTTGTGCCTGGCGCGTGCCATCCACAAAAATCTGCATCTCACCCGTGCTGCGGCGGGTGACGGCCACATGGTGCCAGTTGCCATCGGCCAGGTTGCTGCTGCTGCACAACGTCTGCCCGTTACCGCCCACGGCCACCCCAAAGGCGATGCGCCCGCCATACAGCGACACGCCGTAGTCGCCAAAGTCGCCCCCGCCAAACACATCGCGGTCAAACATCACATTGCCATTAATCCAGGCGTCGCCGCCCTGGGAACAACCGCCGCTGCCATTCGCGCCGGGGTTGGCCTTCATCCAGAATTCCAGGGTGAAATCGCCGCCGACGTTGACGGGCGACGATGCGGTCAGGGGGATTTTCACCCGGTCAATGTCGTTGACGCCATTGCCGAAGAAGCGGAGCGAGGTGCCGTTGCCCTGGGCTGTGCCGGGGGCCGGGCTGCGAAAGGCTAACACCAGGGCCAGAAACGCCAACACCAACAGGAGACGGCGAAACGCTGTCATGGATTGCTCCTACAGATAGGGCTGCAACACGCTACGGTGCGATCTCAGGCCAGGCTGGCTGCTTCGGCCTGGTTGGCCTCCCTATTGTAAACGCATTTCGCCGCCCTCAGTTACGGCGGGCCACAACCACCATCAGCCGACTCGTATCCACAAATGGCCCCCGCTGCCAATCGCCATAGACATGCGCCACGCTGAAGCCGGTGCTAGTGAGCGAGCGGGTGATTTCTTCCAGCGTGCGAAAACGTAGCTCGCTGGGCACAACCAGGGTCTCACCAGTGTCGAAGACGTTGTACGCCTCGAAACGCACTCGACCATCGCCAACATGCACCAGTTCTAGCCACTCTTCGACAACACCAAAGGGCGTGTAGCTCTTTTCGTAGGTAGTTTCGCGGTTCCACTGCTCCCAGGCCCGCGCTGCCGGGTTGCGGCTTTCAAAGGCCAGGTAGCCACCGGGACGCAACGCCTGATGCATGTGCCGAAGCGTGGTTGCCCACTCATCGTCTGTCAGAAAGACCTGGGCCACATTCCCGGTCATCATCGCCAGATCGGCGGCGGGCGTGCCGAGGGCGCTGCTGTCGCCCTCAACCCATGCCACCCGCTCCGCGCCGGGCTTGCGGCGGGCATAGGCCAGCATGGCGGGCGATGGGTCAACCCCAATCACCCGCCGCCCCGCCGCTGCCAGCTCCCGCGTGAGCAGCCCCGTGCCGAAGCCCAGGTCAACAATGGTCTGCGCCTGTAGCTCGGCGGCAAGGCCAAGATAGAAGTCGGTGTCAGCGCCACGAGGGTTGGCCCGGTCGTAGAGTTCTACCAGACGCGGCTCAACATAATGAAGATCAAGCTTTGTCATGCACTTTGCCTGGACTTACGCCACGCCACGGGCCGACATCGCCACCAGAATGCCGCTCAGCACCACCACCAGCAGCACACCAAGCGAAGCCAGCGGCGACCAGCGGCCTAGCCCCCGCAAGGGGCTGCGTGGGCCAACGGCCATGTGGGCCAGCCCGGCGGCTAGCAACCCCAGCAGCGGGTGCAGCAGAAACGGAAAGCTCAGATATGGCCCGCCAACTTGGAAGGCCAGAAAGAGCCACAAAATAATGCCCAGGCCCACCTGCAAATCCACTAGCACCGGGAAAATGCGTCCCACCATTGTCACTGGTGCATTGGGTTTCCATGTCACCGTAAACCAGATCGCAGCGACGACAATCAACAGCGGCAGCACCATTTCACCAAAAATGCGGTGAATGGTAGAA
>JALONX010000359.1 GCA_025454695.1 Chloroflexaceae bacterium | reverse complement strand
GCGGCCACGCCGGGCCTGACTCATCACTCAACAGGGCCATAATCAGCTTGGTATGCACCGGCTTGGTGCGCCAGGGGTTCACCACGCAGACCTTGCCGTCAGCGTAGGCCCGCACCAGCGGGTGACGGAGGTCGAACTGAGCCAGAAACTCGTGCTGCAAAATGCGACGGTAAACCATGTCAACCTGCTGCCGCTGCCCGTGCTGCTCAACATAAAGCTGTTTACCGTCATAGCGTAGGTCTTCGGGGTCGGCCACCAGCGTGGGTGTGCCTGCTTCGATGAAGCGATCGCGCAGAAACTCGAATTCGGGCATGGTCACCGCCGTGCGGAAGTCTACAATTGCCACGGTGGGGCTGCCCCTGCCGCCCCAGGCATGCCATGTGTCTAACAGCAGACTGTGGAGTCTTTGCCAGAGCGTGAAGACCTCCAGCGGATGCTGGCGCATGAAGGCTTGCATGATGGGCAATTGCAAAAACTCCTCCACCAGGGCGTCCTCGTAGGCGATTCCGGCGGGCGACTCCAGGTTCGACTCAACAAACCAGCACCATGCGCCATCGGGAGCCAGAAAGCCATCAAGCCGCCCAAAGCACGACGCGCCGGGAAAACCGGGGTTCATCGCCAGCAGCTCCCGCTCAACGGGCGTGAGGGCGTATGGTTCGAGCAGGCGGGCATCGCTCAGGCTGGCCGCGCCAATTTTTTGAATGGCCTGGCCCACCAGCCGGGCGGCTCGTTCCAGCGTGGCATATTGCTCTGGCACAACGAAGCGTGGTCGCAGCACCTCGCACACCAGCCGGTCACGCTCTTTGCCGACCAACATGCGGCGGGCGCGAACGGCTTTGTCGAGTAACTGAAAAGTCTCGCGGGCGCTGGTTTCGTCCAGCAGGGCGTGGTAGGCATCAATAACTGTTGACAGGCTCATGGCTGGCTCCTTGGCAATAAGTCTGCATTATACGGCAAAGCGGTTCAGCATTTTGCCACAGAGACACGGAGGGCACGGAGGAGAGCGAATTTCATTTGTTGAGACAAATACATTGACAATCTTCAATGCATTGTGCTACACTTGCTGCTATGAACAACACTACCGTGCCAACCATTGAACTTACGGAACGTAGCCGGGGCAGCCGCTGCTGCGCCAACGACAGTGCGCCGCGCCTCAGCGCCGAGGCCGCTCAGCAGTTGAGCGATGACCTGCAACTGCTGGCTCACCCCATCAGGCTCCAGATTCTTGACATGCTGACCAGGCGTGAAGGCCAGGTTTGCGTGTGCGATCTGGAAGCGGCCCTGCCGGTGAAGCAGCCCACTGTGTCGCACCACCTCAAGCTGCTGCGGGCCGCCGGGCTGATTGACTGTGAGCGGCAGGGATTGTGGGCTTACTACTTTGTGCGCCGAGATGCGTTGGCGGCGCTGCGGGCGCGGGTTGTGGGGCAGATTGCAGGCTTGTAGGAACTGAACATGCAAATACGACAAGCGCATCCCGACGAGCTAAAGGCTATGTTAGCCCTGCTTCAACAGGCCGGGCTGCCCACGGCTGGCCTGGCTAACCACATGGCGACAGCCCTGGTCGCTCACGACGACGACCAGCTCATCGGCTGTGTGGCGCTGGAGCTGTATGGTCGGTCGGCCCTGCTTCGTTCGCTGGTGGTGGACGACGCCTGGCGTGGCAAGGCCCATGGTATACGGCTGATTCAGGCGGTGCTGCGGCTGGCGGCAAACCACCATGTGGAACGAGTCTATCTGCTCACCGAGACGGCTGAAGGCTTGTTTGGGCGCTTCGGCTTTTGCCCCGTCGCCCGAGCTGAGGTTGATCCGGCAGTCCAGCAATCGGTCGAATTTGTGAGCGCCTGCCCCGCCAGCGCTCAGGTGATGGTGTTCCGCTTGCCGGGCTAGCTCTTTTTTTCTTCGTTACATCGAAGATTTTCAATACAAAGGAGGAACGTGATGAGCATCCAGGATGCAGAAACGATTAAGGCCAGCGTTCGTGATCACTACGGCAACGCGATTCAGCAGCGAAGCAGCTGTTGTGGCACCAACAGCACCGCTATTGAACTCTACGGCAGCGAGACCGTAGCCCAACTGAGTGATGACGTGAGCGCGCCCTCGTTTGGTTGCGGCAACCCGATTGCCCTGGCCAGCCTTAAGCCGGGCGAAGTGGTGCTTGACCTGGGTTCGGGTGGCGGGCTGGATGTGCTGCTGGCCGCGCAACGAGTCGGTGCCCAGGGTTTCGTCTACGGGCTGGACATGACTGACGCCATGCTGGAAACGGCCCGCCGCAATGTGGCGAAGGCCGGTGTCACCAACGTTGAGTTTCGCAAGGGCGACATCGAAGCGATGCCGCTGCCGGATGCCAGTGTTGACGTTATAATTTCCAATTGCGTGATCAATCTTGCCCCGGACAAGGGCCAGGTGCTGCGGGAGGCCCGGCGGGTGTTGCGGCATGGTGGTCGGCTGGCCGTTTCCGATATTGTGGTTGATGGTTCCCTGGCCGAACTGCCCGTTAGTGAGGCTGAGATTCGGGCCGCGCTGAGCTGGGTGGGCTGCATTGCGGGCGCACTCACGGTGGAGGAGTACAAACGGCTACTGTTTGCAGCGGGTTTCAGCACCGCCGAGATCGTGATCCAGCAGCACTACAGCCCGGAATATCTGTTGCGCAACCAGCCTGAGGCCCTGGGCAAGCTCAGCCCCGAGGTTGTGGCGGCACTGGTGGGGCGCTTCGCCAGCGGCTCCATCACGGCGGTTGCATGATGCTCTTGCAACCATGCAACGTTCGCAAAGCAGGTTGAATTTGTTGACAATCCGGAGATGACGCAGATGACACAGATTATTCTGTGTTCTCATCTGCGTCATCTGCGTCATCTGCGGATGCAAAAAGGCATCGTCGAAGGGATGAAAATGCGCGTCCTCATTGCTCAGCATGGGCACTTCGGCCCGCCCAGAGGCGATGCAGCTTCTTCCACGAAGTGATACGTTTTTGCCGCGTAATTGCTACGAATGATCGGCAGACATGGTTCTTCCGTTTCGCTATGCTGCACATGGGTTTGGCCTATCGGGCCAATCCTCCAGAAATTACAGCGACGAAACGAAAGGAGTCTGTCGTGTACCGTGCAATTGTTGCCGCGCGATGGGCCGTCTACCTCTCCTGGAGCGTAGTCGGCCTGTTGCTTGTTTCCCTCGCGCTGGCCCCGCTTCCGAGCATAGCAGCGCCACGGATGGCTACCCTGCCACACCAGGTTTATGCCGTCACTTCCTCAGGTCAGTTGTTGCAGTTCACCAGTGCGGCCCCGGAACGGGTGCAAAAACTGCCCATTTCAGGCCTTCAACCTGATGAGCGGCTGATCGGGATTGATGTTCGCCCGGCCACCGGGGTGCTGTTTGGGGTCAGCAATCGCAGCCGGGTCTACACCCTCAACACCCAGAACGGCCTGGCCTCGCCAGTGGGCAACGGCCAGCTCTTTAGCCCGGCGTTGGATGGGCAGAGCTTTGGGCTTGATTTTAACCCCGTGCCCGACCGCATTCGCCTGGTGAGTATCGCCGGGCAGAACCTGCGGCTGAACCCGGACACCGGCGCAGTGGCAGCGAGCGACCCACGCCTGGCCTACGCTCCCGGTGACGTAAACGTGGGTAAAACCCCGGCGATTGTGGGCGCAGGCTACACCAACAACCAGGGTGGGGCCACCGTCGCCACCGTGTATGTGATTGACGTGAACCAGAACACACTGGCGACGCTTGGTTCGGTGAATGGTAGCCCGGTGTCGCCCAACACGGGCCAGCTTTTCACCGTTGGTTCTCTGGGCGTGGACGCTAGCGAATTGACTGGCATTGATGTGGCCCAGTCTGGCATTGCTTTTGCTGCCATTGCCACACCAGGTTCTCGCTCGTCAGGTCTGTTTACCCTGAACCTGGGCAGTGGGCAGGCCAGCCAGATTGGCACCATCGGTGGGGGCGAGCCAGTAGTTGATCTTGCGGTGGAGGCCTTGCAGCCCCGCCCCGACCCTCGGCAAACCGTGATCGCCCTCAGTGAGTCGAACAAGCTGCTGCTGTTCAGCAGCGTGGCACCGGGGGCCATCCTGCGGCAGCAGCAAGTGACGGGGCTTCAGCCCGGTGAAAAGCTGGTGGGTCTGGATTTCCGCGCCACTGACGGCAAGCTCTACGCGGTTGGCAGCAGTAGTCTGCTCTACATGGTTGACCTGCGTAGTGGCCAGGCGACTCTGGTTGGCAATGGCCAGCCCTTTAGCCCATTGCTGGAAGGCCAGGCCTTTGGGATGGACTTCAACCCGGTGCCGGATCGCATCCGCTTTGTGAGTAACCTGGGCCAGAACTTGCGGCTCAACCCCGACACCGGCGCGGTGGCAGCGAACGACGGACGGCTGGCCTACGCTGCTGGCGACGCCAACGCCGGACGCACGCCTGCCGTGGTGGGGGCAGGCTATACCAACAATCGGGTTGGGGCAACAATGACAACCGTGTATGTGATTGATACCGCGCAAGACGTGCTGGTAACCCTCGGCTCGCCAAACGGCAGCCCGGTATCGCCCAACACGGGCCAGCTCTTCACCGTTGGTTCACTGGGGCTGAATGCGGCGACAGCCTGCGGTAGCAGCGGCCCGATCTGAGACTGAAGCGTGAACTGTGTGCAAACAGGGTTCACGCTTCAACTGTGTTTCCGTACTGACGCAGAAGTGAGCAGGAATTGAGCGCTGTTTGATCTTTCGCCTCCGCCAGCAGACTGCTACTATACCAGCACAACAGTATTTCTCACGACAGTGCGAAAGGAGATACTGCCATGCTGACAACACTTTCGGGGTTGCTGGCCCACTACATGGGCCGTACCCCGCCCCGTTATACTCCAGGTGTGCTGAGCACGTGTTCTGGGGTGCCCAAGGCCACTATTGTCAACTGGCTGGCTGGACGTGTGGAACGACCGCGCCGCTGGCACGACCTGATGGCGGTGGCTGCGGCGCTACGGCTTGATCTAACTGATACGGAGCAACTGTTGCGGGTTGCGGGTCATCCGTCACTTGCGAACTTGCGCCAGCAGGCCCACAGCTGCGAAGAGCAGGCCCTACTGGCGGCCTGGCCTATCGCCGAAGTGCTGAGTGAGCCATCCCCAACACTGGCCCGGCGGGAATTACCGGCCAGTCTCAATCGGCTGATCGGGCGTAGCGAGGCTATCACGGCGGTGCGTGCGTTGGTAACACGGCCTGATGTGCGCATGGTGACACTGACTGGCCCTGGCGGCGTTGGCAAAACCCGCCTGGCGTTGCAGGTTGCCACCGATCTTCAGGCTAGCTTTGCCGATGGCGTGGTGCTGGTACACCTTGACGCGATTAGCGACCCCATGTTGGTTGGCGCGGCCCTTGCCCAGGCAATGGGCCTCACCCTGCTGGTGGACTCACCGCAGCTGCCGCAGCTTGTCGCCGCGCTCGGTGGGCGGCAGCTGCTGCTGGTGCTGGATGGCTGTGAACAGGTGGCAGGCGACATCAGCCTGGTGAGCCGCTTGCTGGCGGCACTGCCCCGCCTGAGGCTGCTAGCGACCAGCCGGATTGCCTTGCGGCTGGCTGGTTCCTACGCCTTTTGTGTGCCGCCGTTGGAACTTCCCCCGCCTACATGTGCCCGCACAGCCGTCGCGCTGGCCGAGGTTCCAGCGGTTGAACTGTTCGTTGAACGGGCCAGAGCCATCCGTCACGATTTTGTGTTCGACGATCAGCATGCACCCGCCATCGCCGCCATCTGCGAACGGCTGGACGGCGTGCCCCTGGCCCTGGAACTGGCGGCAAGCCGCATGGCGAGCTGTAGCCCTGCTGAACTGCTGAACTGCCTTGAGCGAGGTTCGATTCTCTGTGCAACGGGCAACACCGATCTTCCGGCACGGCAGACAAGTGTGCAAGCAAACCTGAACTGGAGCTACGACCTGCTGGCAGCCCATGCCCAAATCACCTTGGCGCGTCTGGCGGTGTTTGGTGGGAGCTTTACCCTGGCGGCGGCGGAAGCAGTGGCCACCGACCAGGCGCGCAGTGTTGGTGCTGCTACCACCTGTGGGAGTGAGAACACCATGCGTGAGACATTGACGCTGCTAGTGGAACACAGCCTGCTCCAGCACCGGGTTGAGTCCAGCGGCGGGCGCTTTTCGCAACTTGAAGTTACTCGTGTCTACGGACAACGCCTGCTGGCAGCGGGAGGCGAACTCAACGAGGCGCGGCGGCGACATGCCGCCTATTTCCAGGCGTTGGCGTTGCAGCAGCGCCCCCACTTGTTGGGGCCAACTCAGGCTGCAACCCTGCTGCACCTGGAAGCAGAACGGGCCAACTTGCGGACGGCGCTGGCCTGGCTGATTGAACACGACCCGGAAGCGGCTGCACAGATGGCCTTCGCGCTCTACTACTTCTGGGCCATTCGGGGGCACATGGCGGAAGGGCAACAATTGCTGAAACAGCTGCTGGTACGCTTGCCACATCCCACCAGCGGGCGCATGCTCGCACTTGATGTGGCCGGGTCGCTGGCCTACAAATGTGGCTCCTACTGCACGGCCCAGGCCTACCACCAGGAGCATCTGGCGTTGCGCCAGCAGGCCAACGACAGCACCGGAACCGCCTGCGCCTGGAACATGTTGGGGCAGCTCGCCCTGCGTGCAAACGACCTTGGCCTTGCCTACAGCTACTGCGAAGCAGCCCTGCGTCGTCGTCGTTTATGTGATGATCCACATGCCATTGCGCTGTCACTTGATGGGTTGGGACAAGTATTGGCCGTTGACGGGGCAATTGAAAAAGCCAGGGCGCTCTATGCCGAAAGCATGCAGCTGAAACACCAGGTGCATGATTTGCACGGCATGGCGGTGACTCTGCGGCTGCAAGGCAACCTGGCTCGGCAACGTGGCGATAAACGTGAAGCGCTGTTGCTGTACGAGCAAGGGCTGATGCTGGCGCGAACGGTGCAGGCCCTCGAAAGTGAAGCCTTGATTCTGCGTGAATTGGGGCACCTCACCCGTGAGACGGGCAATCAGGCCCAGGCGGCGGTGTATTTGACGGAGAGCAGGTTGCGCTTTCAGCGCATGGTGCATGGTGGGGATTGTAACCATTGTCGCTGAGGCGCTCCTCGGTTGCGCCGTTCGTGGCGTCCTTGCGCCAGACAAGCGAGTAGCGCCATAGCAGATGGCGACGCACCCGCGCTCCCGGCAGCACCTGGCTGGCGATGTGCCTTACTTCGGCCAGGGGCAGATAGTGATCGTGCCTGGTGTGGGCCGCCCATGCCGCCCGTAGATGGGTCGGGGCACGGATGCGCCCGGTGTGCCAGAGGCGCAAACCAGGGTTGACGGCAGACGCCAGCACAAGCCAGGGGTAATCCGC
This sequence comes from Chloroflexaceae bacterium, assembly GCA_025454695.1. Lineage (GTDB taxonomy): Bacteria > Chloroflexota > Chloroflexia > Chloroflexales > Chloroflexaceae > JALONX01. The sequence goes on along the minus strand of JALONX010000359.1, from coordinate 3,681 downwards.
CGGTCGCGGGGCGTAGAGATCGAGAACCAGCAGCACGCCGCCGGGCCGCAACGCCGCTTTGAGCTGCTGCAATATCGGGTGCAGCGGCAGGTGGTGCAGGGTTGCAATCGAAACGATGCAATCAAGGGCTGCGGCGGGGAATGACCAGCGCAGGACATCGGCGGTGTGAAAGGTGATGTTGGGAAGGGCTGCTGAACGCTCGCGGGCCACCGCAATCATTTCTGGCGAGAGGTCAAGGCCGTAGACGTGAGCCGCCCGTTCAGCCAGCAGCCGGGTGAATGTGCCCGTGCCGCAGCCCAGGTCAAGCGCGTGTTGGCAGTTGGCGGGAACATGGCGCAACAGCAGGGGATGGTAGTGGCTGTTGTGGTTCCAGCGTTCCTCACTGACCTGAGCCAGGCGGTCGAAATCAGCCTGCACTTGCGCTACGGACGATAATTCGATGAACAACTAAGTCTTACTCATAATGGTAGCGACAGGCGATGATGATCATCATCTCGTCTGTCACAGTGTAAACGAGTCGGTGCTCATTGGTGATGCGGCGCGACCAGTAGCCGCTCAAATTGGCCTTCAATGGTTCGGGCTTGCCCAAACCATCAAAGGGTGAACGTTGAATATCCCTGATGAGCAGATTAATGCGTTTAAGCACACGCTTGTCGTGTTCTTGCCACCACAGATAATCTTCCCAGGCTGTTGGTGCCCAGCAGATCTTCATGCGTCAAGTAACTCACGTTCCTGCACATTACCAGTTTGTACCTCTAAAATTGCCGTTTGCAGGCGGCGGGCATTTGCTGGACTCGCCAGCAAGTGCAAGGTTTCTCGCCATGAATTGTACTCTTCAAGCGAGAGTAACACCGCCTGTTCGCCGCGTTCGCTCACAACAATCGTTGGCTCAGCGTCATCAATCACGCGAGCAATCAACTGTTCAAGATTCTGCTGGGCTTCACGCACAGTCACTGCGTTCATTGTTCCTCCTTTACAGCCATACATGCATTATAGCAAATTGTGCAAAGATTATCCGCTTTCCGCCCCCAACTCCCCCACGACCCGCCGGGCTGCCGCCGCACTCCCGCCGATCTCCGCTGGCGGCGCGGTGATGGGCCGCCCGATCACCAGATAGTCGGCCCCGGCTGCCACGGCCTCGGCGGGCGTCATCACCCGACGCTGGTCGGCGCTGCTGGCCCATGGCGGGCGCACCCCCGGTGTCACCACCAGGAACCCAGGGCCACATGCCGCTTTAATCGCGGCCACTTCGTGGGGCGAGGCCACTACGCCATCAAGGCCGCTAGCCTGGGCCAGGCGGGCCAGCCGCAGCACCTGAGACTCAACCTCATCGGCTACGCCAACCTCGGCCAGGGCTGGAGCGTCCATGCTGGTCAGCACCGTCACACCCAGCAGCAGCGGGCGCGGACTCACGGACTGGTTCGCGTCCACGGCGGCCCGCAGCATGGCCCCGCCGCCGTCGCAGTGCAGCGTCAGCATGCGCACGCTGCCGCCGAAGTTGCTGCCAATCGCCCGCACCGCCCCGGCCACCGTGTTGGGGATGTCCTTCAGTTTCAGGTCGAGAAAGACGCTGCCGCCTGCCGCCGCAATCGCCGCCACCACCGTTGGCACACCCACCGCGCTGCATAGCTCCAGCCCGACCTTAAAGCCGCCAACCAGCCCCCGCAGCTCAGCCACCAGGGCCAGGGCTTCGGGCAGGGTCGGCGTGTCGAGGGCGACGAGGAGTTTGGAATTGAGCATAGAAGTTACGAGTTGCGAGTTACAAGTTACGAGTTATAAGTTGCGAGAGTTGAGTTATGACTCCCTAAATTACGTGTTTGCGTATTTCTAGAACAGCACGCTGATTAGTCCGTCAACGAACATTTCTTGTGTTTCCAGGTCAACACGCTTATGAAGATTAAAAATTAAATTCGGTATAGCCTGCGAAGGCGGGCTTCGCAACTCCCAGCCGCGCCCTTTAGGGCTACGGCCAGCGCATATACCCGATTTATTCCTTAAAGCTCATCAGCGTGTTTTAGGCATTCAGACGCCGAATTCATTCGGTGGCTGACACGAAACAACATATAAGCGGGCTTCGTCGCGCCGCGCCGCGCCCTTTAGGGCTACGGCCAGCGCGTCTATCCGTTTTCATGCGTAACGTCCATCATTCGGTGACTCAAATGAATTGAAAAACTTCCTGCACAGACCCATTAGCCCATCAAAGCAGTGCTGTTGCATTGCATGTCTATGTCACCTCGAACGGAGTGAGAGGTCTTCAATGCTCCACTATGTAGATTCCTCCCGTCGGTCGGAATGACACAGCGCGATGGCATAGACAACGAAGCATCTTTTATGGACTGGTAAGTACTTTTATGAATTTACATGAGTTACGCAGTCGTGAACAAGCGTTTGGATCACGAAGGGCGCGAAACAGGCGCGAAAAACGCGAAAAGCCCCAACATTTCGTGTTTTTCGCGCTTTTTCGTGGGTCTCGTGTTCCAAAGCCTGCTTACTATGTAGCTCGTGTACATGTGTTATCTGGTACAGATCGCGTTTCATCCTTCGCCGATCAAACGGGCACAGATGCGCCGCGCCACCCCTGGCCCTTCGTAGACCAGGCCGGTGTAGATTTGCAGCAGGCTCGCACCGGCGTCCAGCATGCGGCGTGCGTCGTCGGCGGTGAAGATGCCGCCCACCCCGATGATCGGCAATCTTCCCTCAGACTCACGCTGGATGAAACGAATAACGTCACAGGCCCGCCCGTGCAGGGGTCGCCCGCTGAGTCCGCCCGTTTCGGCGGCGATGGCAGTATTGCGCAGCCCCGCCCGGCTCAGCGTGGTGTTGGTGGCGATAATGCCGTCCACCCCGTTGGCGGCGCACACCTCCAACACTTCCAGCATGGCCTCATCACTCAAATCGGGGGCAATCTTCACGAGGATAGGTTTTTTACTCACCGCCGAGGCCGCCGCGCGCGCAGAGCCGCTTTTATCTTTTGGAGTCTCGGCGTCCTCCGCGTGCTCGGCGGTGAAATTGCGGTTCTCCCGTTGCAGCGCTGCCAGCAGTTCGTTCAGATAAGATTTGTCTTGCAGCTGCCGCAGGCCGGGTGTGTTGGGCGAGCTTACGTTGATGGCGAAGTAGTCGCCGTAGGGCCGCAGCAGGCGGAAGGAAGCGCAGTAGTCCGCTACCGCATGCTCAAGCGGCGTGATTTTAGATTTCCCCAGGCTGATGCCGAGGGGAATGGGCAGCCGTCCCAGGCGCTTCAACCGTTCGGCCAGGGCAGCAGCGCCGTGGTTGTTAAAGCCCATGCGGTTGATCACCGCGCTGTCTTCCGGCAGGCGAAACAGGCGCGGGCGGGGGTTGCCCGGCTGGGCCTGCCATGTCACCGTGCCAACCTCGACGAAGCTGAATCCCAGGGCGGCCCAGGCCGGGAGCGCCACGCCGTTTTTGTCCATCCCGGCGGCCAGCCCCACCGGGTGGGCAAACTGCAAGCCGAACAGGCTGCGGGCCAACGTCGGCGTGGGCGGGGCGTAGACGCGGCGCAACGCAGCCAGCAGCGGCGGCATCCGGCTTGCCAGGGCCAGCCCGTCCAGCGTGCGCTCATGGGCAAACTCGGCATTGGAACGGGAAAGGCTGAAGAGCAGTGGGCGGAGGAACGTGGCGTACATCAACGAATTATGAAGTATGAGTTATGAATTATGAAAG
>JALONX010000358.1 GCA_025454695.1 Chloroflexaceae bacterium | reverse complement strand
CGGGCCTGCACCTGCTGGCTATTGCCCCGCTGGTGGCCCACCAGGCCCTGATTGGCGAACTGGTGCTGGCAAGGGCCGAGCAGGTTGTTTTTGATTCCAGCCAGTGTGACATCATCCGCCAGGTGGCCGATCAGCTGGCGGTGGCCTTGCAGCACACCCGCTTGTTTGAGGAGGTGCAGACGAGCCGTGAACGGTTGCAGAGTCTGTCGCACCGGCTGCTGGAGGTGCAGGAGCTGGAACGGCGCACCATTGCGGGCGAACTGCATGATGAGATTGGCCAGGCCCTGACGCTGGTGAAGATGAACCTGGGCGCATTGCATAAATATGTGCAGCCTGGTGATGGTGGCCCGCGCCTGGCGGAAAGTATGGCCGTGGTGGAACGGGCGCTGGAGCAGGTGCGCAACCTCTCGCTCGATCTTCGCCCGTCGCTGCTTGATGACCTGGGCCTGGTGGCGGCCCTGCGCTGGTATGTTGCCCGCCAGGCCCGAGCAGCGGGCTTTGTGTTGCACTTCAGCGCCGATGAACCCCGCGAACGCCTGACCCCGCTGCTGGAAACGGCCTGTTTTCGGGTGGCTCAGGAAGCGCTGACCAACACTATTCGCCATGCCAGGGCCACGCAGGTCTGGGTGCAGCTGCGGTGTACCGACACACTCGCCCTGACCATGCGTGACGACGGGATTGGTTTCGACGCAACGCTGGCGCAGGCGCGGGCGGCGCGCGGCGAGAGCTTTGGCCTGCTGGGGATGGAGGAGCGGGCCAGAATGGTTGGTGGGCAGCTACGCCTTAGCTCGACACCGGGCCAGGGCACGTGCGTTGCAGCCAGCTTTCCCCTCCAGTTGCTGGCGCTGCATGGCGACGATGAAGAAAGGAACGGTGGCGCATGAGCAGCCTGCGGTTTCTGCTTGCTGATGATCACACGCTGGTTCGGGCTGGCTTTCGCTCCCTGCTCGAAAAGTTGTATGACTGTGAGGTGGCCGAGGCGGGCGATGGGCGGGAAGCCTTGCGGCTGGTTGGCCAATTGCAGCCGGACGTGGTGTTGATGGATATTAAAATGCCCGGACTCAACGGCCTGGAAGCGACGGCTCGCATCAACCGCGACTTCCCCAATGTGCGCGTGCTGCTGCTTTCGATGTACACCAACGAAGAATATGTTCTCCAGGCGCTGCGGGCCGGAGCGGTGGGCTATCTGCTGAAGGATGCAACTCCCGCCGAGCTGCAACTCGCCATTCAGGCGGCCTTGCGGGGCGAGATGTACCTTAGCCCGTCCATCTCCAAGCGGGTGCTGCAAGACTATCTCCAGCTGGTTGGCAGTAGCGGGAGCATGCTCAACGCGCTTACGGCCCGGCAACGAGAAGTGCTCCAACTGATTGCCGAGGGCCGCACGATGAAGGAGATTGCGCAGATTCTGCACATCAGCGTCAAAACGGCTGAGGCCCATCGCAAACAGATGATGGATCGGCTGGATATTCGGGATATTACCGGGCTGGTGCGCTATGCCATTCGTGCAGGCCTGGTGACGCTGGAATAGCCCGCGCCCCTGGCGCTGCCACAACGCGGGGCACCCTTCAACCATAGGGTGCCCCGCGTTGTTGTGTCTACCGCCGTGTGCATGGCAGAGATGAGGAATTTTCCCAGCTGATCTCAGGAATTTCCTTATAGTCGGTCTCTGGTAGATTTGGCATTCTTGCAAGGAAGCCGAAGACATCTTCAACCAGAAATTCACTACCCACCAGACACGACTGCCAATGACGCCAGCTGTCTGGTGGGTGCTTTGGCGAAGGCCCAGACGGTTCCTCTCCACACCGCCAGCGTGGGCTGGTGTGGCTACCCAAATCCCATTGCATATGAATAGGGCCAGGCTGCCTGCCCGGGCCAGACCAGCGTTGTTCTGGCGGGAGTGGCACGATGGCTGGCAGCACGATGCGATGGGCGATGTAGCACGGTATCCAGTAAAACACGAGCGAGAAGGAGAACGCAAGATGGATTGGCGGAAGTATAACCCACCGGGCGATGCAGCGGCGGTGCTGGCAGCGTGTCCCCAGGTCACCATTGCCAGCACCGTAGCCGAACTGGTTGACCTGGCCTGTGGCGGCCCGAAGAGCGATAGTTTTGAGGTGACGTTTGCACTACCCAATGGGGAGCAGGTGCGCGAAGCAACGGTGGCGCGGGTGCGCAACGGGGTTGCCGCGAACTACCTGGAGCCATACATGCGCCGCCGCGACCCGGACTGCATGGTGATCGCCGATGATCTGCCCACCAACAAGCCCCGCTTTCAGGATCGCTTTAACTACGACTTCCACACGCTGCGTGCCGAAACCTTTGCCTGGATGAAAACCCAGCCACTGGCCCTGTTCGGCTTTACCGCCGGGCAGGCAGGCATGGGCCAGGATGCGCTGGTGATTGCCCCCGCCAACACCGGCTTTTTCGCCCTCGGCCTGGCCCTGCTCCAGGGCATCACGCCCTACGACGAGATTGCGGCTGACTTCCGCCCCACTGCCATTATCTACGTTGCGCCGCCCTTTCGCCACACCCACTTCGATGGCAAGCAGATTGTGGTTCACAACCGCAACGATGGCTTGCACGAGATGTTTTCCTTCAACCTTTACCCTGGGCCAAGTGCCAAAAAGGGCATCTATGGCGTGCTCATCAGCCAGGGCGAGCGTGAGGGTTGGGTGACGGCCCACTGCTCGACGGTGCAGGTTGTCACGCCCTACGACAATGTGGTGACGATTATGCACGAGGGTGCCAGCGGCGGCGGCAAAAGCGAGATGCTGGAGCAGGCCCACCGCGAACCTGATGGGCGGCTGCTGCTGGGCGAGAACACGGTGACGGGTGAACGGCGCTACCTGGAAATTCCCCGTTCGTGCCAGCTGCGCCCGGTGACGGACGACATGGCCCTTTGCCACCCCTCGCTCCAGAACGGTGACCGCAAACTGCGACTCACCGATGCTGAGGATGGCTGGTTTGTGCGGGTTAACCACATCACCCGCTATGGCACCGACGTACACCTGGAACGCCTGACGGCACAGCCGGGTGAACCGCTGCTCTTTCTGAGTATTGACGCCGTGCCCGATAGCCGGGCGCTGATCTGGGAGCACACCCAGGATGCACCGGGCCGCCCCTGCCCCAACCCGCGCGTGATTCTGCCCCGCCGGATTGTGCCAAACGCTGTGGCCGACTCGGTGACGGTGGACATTCGCAGCATTGGGGTGCGCACGCCACCATGCACCAGGGAGCGGCCAACGTATGGCATTATCGGCCTCTTTCATCTGCTGCCCGCATCGCTGGCATGGCTGTGGCGGCTGGTTGCGCCACGGGGCCACGACAACCCCAGCATTGTGGAAACGGAAGGCATGAGCAGCGAAGGGGTTGGCTCCTACTGGCCGTTTGCCACGGGCCGCCGGGTAGACCAGGCCAACCTGCTGCTGCGGCAGTTTCAGACTCACAGCAACATGCGCTACATTCTGTGCCCCAACCAGTATGTGGGGGCCTGGAAGGTCGGGTTTATGCCCCAGTGGATTGCGCGGGAATACCTGGCCCGGCGCGGCCATGCCCAGTTCACCCCGGAGCAGATTCAGCCCGCCCGCTGCCCGCTGCTGGGGCACGCCCTGTTCCAGCTCACCGTCGAAGGCCGTTCGATTGCCCGCTGGTTCCTCCAGGTGGATACCCAGCCGGAGGTTGGCGTGGAAGCGTATGACCAGGGGGCAGCAATGCTCCAGGCGTTCTTCCGCAAATGCCTGAACGATTTTCGTGACCCTGATCTCGACCCGCTGGGCCATACGATCATTGAGTGCTGCCTCGATGGTGGTACCATCCAGGATTTCGAATCGCTCATCCCGACCTGAGCCGTGCTATGGGGCTGTTCCACCAAGAAGCGGTCTCGCGGTGCAGCTACCGTCACCACATGATGGGCGTTGACAATATAAACTGGACATGGCGCGCCACAGCTTTACCATGTACGGTACACGTCGTGCGGACGAAAGGCCGCGTCCTGGCCAGGACGCGGCCTAATTACTCTGTAAACGACGTTTCTTTGTATCCACTACTGCACGTTGTCATTCCTCCCTGCGGTCGGAATGACAACGTGCAATACGTTGAAGACCCCTCCCTGCGCTCGGGGTGACCATGCGACGGCATGGAAGAAAACGTCGTTGTCAGAGCACTAATTAGTCTGTAAAGAAAATCATCCAGTGTTTTGTTGATTCATCTGAACCCCCCCAACCCCCTTGGGAAGGGGGGTTATCCCAGCTACGTAGCACGTTCCCCCCTTATGAAGGCGGGATTCAGGAGGCGGGATAGAGACAAGAAAACTTCGTTTACGGACTACTAATAGAGTTTAACAATTTAATCGAGCATACGATGTAACTGCGCGATGTATCGCGCCTTCGGCGCTCTGGCGCGATACATCGCGCAGCTACGGGACATTTTATACGCGAATAAAAAACAAAACCTCATAAGGCCACACGACGCATTGTCACGTAAAGGATGTTCATTTGGAACCATGTCTTATTGTTAAATAATAACTATTAGTGGTCAGTTTTATGCTTTTCGGCAGGGCAGTTTCCCTTACTATTAGTCCACACGATCCTGCATTCAAAGTGTACCCATTACTGGCTGTGTAACCAGCAAGGAGGAATGGACTATGCAGAAAAAAGCATTGACCATCAACAACGAAGTGCAGACTGTCATTGCTGACAGCAACGCGACCCTCGGTGATGTCCTTCGTAAGCAACTTCATCTGACGGGAACAAAGGTCTCATGTGAGACAGGCCACTGTGGTGCCTGTTCCGTGGTGGTGAACGGCAAGCTGACGCTGGCCTGCCTCACCGCGATGAGCCGGGTTCCCGATGGGGCAAACATCACCACGGTTGAGGGTGTTGGTCAGCCTGATGCGCTGCACCCCATCCAGCTGGCGATGGTTGCGCATGGCGCGGCGCAGTGTGGTTTCTGCACACCAGGGTTTGTGGTTTCTGCCAAGGTGTTGCTTGACAAAAACCCACGTCCGACCCGCGAAGAAGTGCGCGACTGGTTCACCAAACAGCATAACGCCTGCCGCTGTACGGGTTACCGCCCGATTGTTGATGCGGTGATGGATGCCGCTGCCGTGTTGCGGGGCGAAATCCCCGCCGAGTTCCTGGAATTCAAACCGGAACCGGATGGGCGCATCTGGGGCACAAAGTATCCACGCCCAAGCGCGGTGGCCAAAGTCACCGGCACGCTCGATTATGGGCAAGATCTGGGGCTGAAACTCCCCACCAACACATTGCAACTGGCCCTGGTGCAGGCTAACGTCTCCCACGCCAATATTCTTTCGATTGACACCAGTGAAGCCGAGCAGATGCCCGGCGTTGCAGCGGTGCTGACGCACAAGGATGTCAAGGGGCGGAACCGCATCACCGGACTGATCACCTTCCCCACCAATAAAGGCGATGGCTGGGATCGCCCGATTTTGTGCGATACCAAAATCTTCCAGTATGGCGACGCCCTTGCGATTGTCTGTGCCGACACCATTGAGCAGGCCCGCGCCGCTGCCGACAAGGTGAAGGTGGAGCTTGAGTTGCTCCCGGCCTACATGAGCGCACCTGAGGCACTGGCCGACGATGCGATTGAGATTCACCCCGGCACGCCAAATGTCTACTACGGGCAGCGCATCGCCAAAGGCGAAGAAACCGCCCCGCTGATGGATCAGGCGGCCTATACCGTTGAGGGCAATTTCTACCTCCAACGGCAACCCCACCTCACGATTGAGTCGGACATGGGCTTTGCCTACTTCGATGAGCAGGATCGGCTGACGATCCACTCAAAGAGCATCGGCCTCTATCTGCACCACGCTATGATCGCCCCTGGGATTGGGGTTGAGCCGGAGAAACTGCGCCTGGTGCTGAACCCGGCGGGCGGCACCTTCGGCTACAAGTTCTGCCCAACCATCGAGGCCTTGCTGGGCGTGGCCGCCCTGGCCACCCAACGGCCCGTCTACCTCGAATACGACTACGAGCAGTTTATTACCTACACCGGCAAACGCTCGCCGTTCTGGGTCAACCTCAAGCTGGGGGCCGACGCCGATGGGAAACTGGTGGCGATGGAAAGCGACTGGACGGTGGATCACGGCCCCTATTCCGAGTTCGGCGACCTGTTGACGCTCCGTGGCGCTCAATTTATTGGCGCAGGCTACAACATCCCGAATATTCGTGGTCAAGGCCGCACCGTATCTACCAACCACGCCTGGGGTGCGCCCTTCCGGGCCTATGGTTCGCCGCAAAGCTTCCTGGCTTCCGAAAGCCTGATGGATGAACTGGCCGAGAAGATGGGCGTTGACCCGCTCGAACTGCGCTACCAGAATGTCTACCGCCCCGGCGACACCACGCCAACCGCAACCGATGGCACGGATTTCGGCACGACGGTCCAAGGCGGGGCTGCAGTGATCCGCACCTTCACCGTGACC